>JAVVFP010000548.1:0-2455 GCA_032250495.1 Bacteroidota bacterium
CGCGGGATCACGGCATTCCCATTCCCACGCTCTGTCACCTCGACGGACTGTCCGATGTCGGAGCATGCCGGCTCTGCCTGGTCGAAATCGAGGGACACAACAGGCTGCAGCCCGCATGCGTCACCCGCGTCGAAGAGCACATGGTCGTGCGCACAACGTCCCCGCGTCTGCGGAAATACCGCCGCATGCTGCTCGAACTGCTGTTTTCGGAAGGAAATCACGTGTGCGCCATCTGCGTGGCCAACCGCAATTGTGAACTGCAGGAACTCGCCTACGACGTGGGAATGGATCATGTTCGTTTCGACTACCTGCATCCCCCGCGAAGCACGGATTCGACGCATGAACGCTTCGTCCTCGACCACAACCGCTGCATACTCTGCGCACGCTGCGTCCGCGTCTGTGACGAAGTAGAAGGAGCGCACACGCTCGACGTCGCGGGACGCGGTGTGGACGCATGGATCGTGAGCGATCTGCAGGATGTCTGGGGGGATGCACGCAGTTGCACGTCCTGCGGAAAATGCCTGCTCGTCTGTCCGACCGGCTCCCTGTTCGAGAAGGGACGAATGAACACCGGTGCGGGACGCAAGGAGGACTTCCTTCGCTATATCGTCAACGCAAAACGGAGCAGGGAGCGGGAATGAATGCAAGGAAAACACTCGCGACCGTCTGGCTCAGCGGCTGTACCGGCTGTCACATGTCCCTGCTCGACTGCGATGAAAAATTGCTCGAACTGCCCGCGCGGGCGGACATCGTTTACAGCCCTTTCGCGGACATCAAGTCCTTCCCCGCCGAGGTGGACATCACGCTCGTCGAAGGAGCGGTTTCGACGGATGCGGATATTGCGTTGCTGCACACCGTGCGTAAACACACGCGCACACTGGTCGCCTTCGGCGATTGTGCGGTCAGCGGCAATATTACCGCGATGCGCAACGCCGCAGGCCTCGATGCCGTTCTTGCACGCGGTTTCGGCGTCCGCGGGCATGAAATGGGGAAACAGTCCGGGGATGGTATCCCTGTTCTCATCGATACGGTGATCCCCCTGCATCGCCTCGTCGACGTCGATGTTTTCCTGCCCTCCTGTCCACCGTCCCCTGAACTGATATGGTACGTCCTCAACGAGCTGCTCTCGGGCAGGCAGCCGGAGATGGACAGGGAGAAACTGCGTTATGGCTGAGAGGAACATCCTGCGCATCGACCCGGTCACCAGGGTCGAGGGACATGCGAGCATCAGCATTCTCTTCGACGCTCAGGGCAGCGTTGCGGACGCCCGTTTGCACGTGGGAGAATACCGCGGTTTCGAAACCTTCTGCGAGGGGCATCTCGTCTGGGAAATGCCTCGCCTGACCTCGCGCATCTGCGGCGTCTGCCCGGTGAGCCATGCCGTCACCTCCGCCCGTGCCGGGGATGACATCCTCGCCGTCGCCGTCCCCCGGACGGCAGAGAACCTGCGCCGCGTCCTGGTGCTCGCGCAATGGGTGCAGTCGCACGCGCTGAGCTTTTTCCATTTCTCCTCCCCTGATATGCTCCTCGAACGCGAGGCCGCGTCCGCGGAACGCAGCATGTTCGCCCTCATGAACGAACATGGCGATTTCATGCGGAGAGGCATCCGTCTGCGCAAATGGGCGCAGGATGTGATCGGCCGCATTACGGGGGCACGCATTCACGCCGACTTCGTCCTTCCGGGCGGGGTGCGCGGAGCCTTGTCCCTAAAGGACCGGGACATCATGCTCGACGGACTCCCGGAAGCTCATGTCACCGTGCGACAGGCGCTGGATTTCATCAAGGCCTATGTCGAAACGCACGAACAGGCGCTGCAGATGGCTGGTGTCTTCCCCTCCCTCTTTCTCGGGATGGTCGCCGAGGACGGAAACCTCGAATATTACGACGGCACACTGCGCATCATCGACAGCAACGGGAATATTCTCGCCGACCGTATTCCCCCGCAGCGGTACAGGGACATCATCGCCGAGCAAACCGAATCCTGGTCATACATGACCTTCCCGCATTACGCGCCGCTCGGTCCCGCCAGCGGCATGTACCGTGTCGGTCCCATTGCCCGCCTCAACATCTGCAGCCGCACCGCGTCGCCCAGATCCGATCATGAACTCATGGAATACCGCTCGCTCGCGGCGGGAAATGGAAGCGTTCTGAACTCGTTTTTCAACCACTACGCCCGTCTTATCGAGGTGCTCTTCGCACTCGAACGTATCGAGGAACTCCTGACGGATCCGGAGACGCTGCGCGGTGACAGCCTCCGTGCACGTGCCTTCAGCAACCGCACGCAGGGACTCGGCTGCACAGAGGCGCCGCGAGGGACGCTGTTCCATAACTACAGCGTCACACCCGATGGCGTGGTCCGCCATGTGGACCTTCTCATCGCCACGGCGCAGAACAATCTCGCGATGAACCGGACGATACGCCAGATCGCTTCACACCTGATCCCCGACATGGACAC
>JAVVFP010000549.1:0-2455 GCA_032250495.1 Bacteroidota bacterium
CGTGGCCTCCCACTCCGTCAGCAGCGCTTCGGGCACGTCGCCCTCCACGCCCACGTGGTAAACATTGTCCTGCGTGGTCAGTTCTGCGACCGTGCCGATGCGGATCAGCTTGCCCTTGTTGAGAATGGCCACGCGGTCACAGATCATTTCCACTTCCGAGAGCAGGTGGGAATTGAGGAACACCGTTTTTCCCTCATCGCGCAGGCGCATGAGCAGGTCGCGTATTTCCTTGCGTCCCAGGGGATCCACGCCGTCGGTGGGTTCGTCGAGAATGACCAGCTGCGGATCGTTGATCAGCGCCTGGGCGAGTCCGATGCGCTGCATCATGCCTTTCGAGTACTTGCGGATCTTCGTTTTGTGCCAGTCCCCCATATCCACCAGTTTGAGGCGATCGGTGACCCGCTGCTCGAGCTGCGCGCCTGCGAGTCCACTCAACCGGCCGAAATACCGCAGCACCTGCGCGCCGGTCAGGAAGTCCGGGTAACGGTGATTCTCGGGCAGATAGCCCACGCGTGCCTTGGCGGCAGCGCTGCCGACGGGCGCACCGAGCAGCGAAGCGCTTCCCGCCGTGGGGAAGACGATTTCGAGAAGGACCTTGATGAAGGTGGTTTTTCCCGCCCCGTTGGGACCGAGCAGGCCGAAGATCTCTCCCTCCCGCACGTCCAAAGTGAGATCCGCCAGCGCGGTCACCGCCGCGTTTTTCTTGCGGGGATTGAAAATTTTGGTGATGCCGTCGGCATGTATGATGGACATGGTAACCCTGCCTGTGAATATTGCTTGAAAATAGACATTCTCGCGACACTTTCGAAGTCCTGCGAACCTTGCGGCCGCTTTCCCTGTTCTCTCTGTCATGGAAGCAGACCCCGTCATGGACACGAAATCCCTCGAAACAGCCGATCCGTCATCCCCGGTCGACGCACGCCTGCTGCGCCGCGCGATGTGGCTCGCGGTCATCACCATCGCCTACAACCTGGTGGAAGGGGTGGTCTCGATGTATTTCGGCTACGCGGACGAAACGCTCGCGCTGTTCGGTTTCGGGGCGGACAGCTTCGTCGAAGTGATTTCCGGACTCGGCATCCTGCACATGATACTGCGCATGCAGCGCGCCCCGGTTCTGCGTCGGGACGATTTCGAACGCACCGCCCTGCGCGTGACGGGGGTGAGTTTCTACCTCCTCACCGCGGGACTGCTCGCCGGCGTCGCGCTCAGCGTGTACGAAGGAGCAGCGCCGGAGACCACCATGGTGGGAGTGATCATCTCCTCGCTGTCGATACTGACGATGTACGCACTGATGAAGGCCAAGTTGCGCGTGGGACTCGCCCTGCACTCCGACGCCATCGTGGCGGACGCCAATTGCACGCGGACCTGCTATTACCTCTCCATCATACTGCTGGCGTCGAGCGGACTCTACGAACTCTTCGGCATCGCCTGGTTCGACTGGCTCGGAAGCCTCGGTATCGCGTACTTCGCTTTCAGTGAGGGACGCGAGGCTTTCGAGAAAGCCCGCAGCGAAACGATGGCCTGCAGCTGCGAACACGACTGACGTCCGCGGTGCCCGACCGCGGTGACATTCCGCGGGATTGTCCCGCCCGATGGGATTGTCCCGGCGCGTCCCCTTGCGCGGAAATGGCGGATACGTTATATTACTCGATCCTATCTGGCGCGTTCGTCTAGCGGTTAGGACACGGCCCTCTCAAGGCTGAAACACGGGTTCGATTCCCGTACGCGCTACACCCGCAATCCGCCTCCGGCGATCCCGCATCCGCCCGTGGCGGATTTTTTCTTCACCGCTCCTGGACGGCCATGACACGCACGTTCCGTTTCCTCTCGCTCGCCCTGTTCGCTGCCCTGTCGCTGCACGCACTGCCGCTGCATGCGCAGCGCACGGTGGAGCTGACCATATTGCATTACAATGACTTCCACGCGCAGAACGTCCCTACCACGATGAACGTCCGCAACGACGACGGCAGCCGCGAACGCGTGGACGTGGGCGGCGCGGCGGCCATGAAGGCCTGGGTGGACCGCGAACGCGCGGCGGCTCCCACGGCCATCCTGCTGCATGCGGGGGACGATTTCCAGGGCACGCCCATCAGCTCGATTACCAGGGGCGCCTCGCAGTTCGCGCTGCTGGAGCTGATGCAGCCGGACGCGATGACGCTCGGCAATCACGAGTTCGATTACGGGGCGGACAATCTTCGCCGCCTGCTGCCGACGGTGACTTTTCCCGTCATCTCGGCCAACCTGTGGGATAAAAGTACCGGCGCGCCCTTCGTGCCGCGTTACCGCATCCTGCGCCGTGACGGCATGACCATCGGGGTGATCGGACTGGCGCCGCCGGACCTGGCGCAGCTCTCGCTGCGCGAGAACGTGCGCGACCTCGACGTGCTCGATCCCGCCATGACCGTGCGGCAGACGAAACGGGAACTCGAGGAGAAATTCGACGCGCGCTTCATCG
>JAVVFP010000551.1:0-2453 GCA_032250495.1 Bacteroidota bacterium
GGCGGATCCTTTTTCGACGGCGCCTTTCCCGGACTCGCCGGCATGGCCGCCGAACTGCTGACGAAGGGGACGCCCACGCGCTCGGCATCCGACGTGGTGCAGGAAATCGAGTTCCTCGGAGGCAGTATCGGCAGCACGGCGGGATGGGACAGCATATCCATCGGCGTGAGCATTCTCTCCCGGCATGTCGACCGGGCCCTTGCCGTCATCGCCGACTGCGCATGCAATCCCGCCTTCCCCGATGAGGAAATCGCCCGCGTGCGCGAGCAGCGCCTCGCCGACATCCTGCAGAATCAGAGCAGTCCCGGCATGCTCGCATGGGAGCGTTTCTGCCATGCCGTTTACGACGCGCATCCTTACGGGCAGTCCCCGGACGGCAGCGTCGCTTCCATCTCGGCGCTGGACGCCGCGCAGCTGCGCGCTTTTCACGCGGGACGCTTCGTGCCCTCGAACATGGTGCTGCTCGCCGTCGGCGACATCGCGCCTGAGGAGATGGTGCGACAGGCCGAGACGCTGTTCGGCGACCTTCCCGCCGGCACCGCACAGCCGGAATCCTCCACGCTGCCGGACATTGTACCCGGACGCCGCGTCCACATCGTCGACCGTCCCCGCGCCGTGCAGTCCTCCGTCCTCGTCGGACATGTGGGCCTCCCGCGCGATCATGAGGACTTTATCGCGGTGTACCTGCTCAACATGCTGTTCGGGGGATATTTCGGCTCACGCCTCAACCTGAACCTGCGCGAGGACAAGGGGTATACCTACGGGGCGCACGCGCGCTTCGACGCGCGTCGCTACGCCGGTCCCTTCACCGCGGGCGCGGAAGTGCGCAATGAGGTCACCGATGCGGCCATCACGGAAATTCTCGTGGAAATGGAACGCGTGCGCACCGACCTCGTCGGCACCGAGGAACTGGATAACGTAAAGAACTACGTCACGGGCAGTTTCCCCCTGCAGATAGAAACACCCATGCAGGTGGCACAGCGTATCATGAACATCGAGATCTACGGACTCGAGAAATCGTATTACAACAGCTTCAACAGTCGCATCCTCGCGCTGACTGCCGAGGATATCCGCCGCGCGGCGCAGCGCTGGTTCGATCCCGAACACGCGGTCATCGTCGCCGCGGGACGCGGCAGCCTTCTCCGCAACACGCTGGAACGCTTCGGCGCCGTCGAACTGTTTGACGCGGAAGGGAAGCGTATTCCCAATGTCGAAACCCAGGCACAGGACACATGACAGATCAACAGCAAAACCGGAACGACATGCAGGCCGTAGAGGAACTGCATGTCAGCTATAAAAAGCTCACCAGCGAGGTGGGAAAAATCATCATCGGTCAGCATGAAATCGTCGAGCAGATCATTACCGCGCTGCTCGCCCAGGGACACTGCCTGCTCGTCGGCGTGCCCGGACTGGCGAAAACGCTGCTGATCAAGACGATGGCGGACGTCATCGACCTGAAGTTCAGCCGCGTGCAGTTCACGCCGGACCTGATGCCGAGCGATATCACCGGCACGGAAATCATCGAGGACGACCGCAGCACCGGCGCGAAAGCCTTTCGCTTCATCAAGGGCCCGGTGTTCGCCAACATCGTGCTCGCCGATGAAATCAACCGCACGCCGCCGAAAACGCAGGCCGCCCTGCTCGAGGCCATGCAGGAGCACAGCGTCACCGCCGCAGGCGTCCGCTATACGCTCGAGGAACCCTTCTTCGTCCTTGCGACGCAGAACCCCATCGAGCAGGAAGGTACCTACCCGCTGCCCGAGGCCCAGCTCGACCGCTTCATGTTCAACCTCTGGCTGGATTATCCCTCGCATGAAGAGGAAGAGCTGATTGTCAAGAACACCACCAGTCCCCTCACCGCGGAACTGCATACCGTGCTCACGGGTGAAGACATCGTGCGCTTCCAGCAGCTGGTGCGGCGCGTGCCCGTGGCGGACAACGTGATCAGTTTCGCCGTGGACCTGGTGACGCGCACGCGTCCGACAGAGGAAAAATCCCCGCAGTTCATCAAGGACTGGCTGCGCTGGGGCGCGGGTCCGCGTGCGTCGCAGTACCTGATTCTCGGCGCCAAAACGCGCGCCATCCTCAGCGGCCGTCCCATGCCCGACATCGACGACGTGCGCGCCGTCGCTCGTCCCGTACTGCGCCATCGCCTCGTCACGAACTTCAATGCCGAAGCCGACGGCGTCTCCACCGTCGAAATCATCGATCGCCTGCTCAACGCATAGGCCGCGGAGGTTCCCATGTCTGCCCGTTTCGCCACCCTCCTGCTCGTCCTTCTGCTCGCCGCTTCGATCGGTCAGGCGCAGCAGCGCCACTGGGTGTTCTTTTCCGATCGCGGGACGGAAGTGGAGACGCGCCTCGCGCGCATGCTCGCGGAACAGCAGCTCTCCGGCGAAGCACTGCAGCGGCGCGGCGGCGCTCCCCTGGCAGGCGATCTCGCCCCGCACCCG
>JAVVFP010000552.1:0-2446 GCA_032250495.1 Bacteroidota bacterium
ACCTCGAGCGTCTGCAGCTGCAGGAAAAGCTGGTCATGGAAAAAAACGAGGCCACGCGCCTGCGCGAGTTGAGCCAGATGAAAAGCTACTTCGTCTCCGGCGTCTCGCATGACCTGAAGACGCCGCTCACCTCCATCAAGCTCTTCGCAGAGCTTCTCGAGCAGCAGCTCCCCGAGGACGACACGCGGGCACTCGAGTACGTCTCGATCATGCAGGGAGAATGCGACCGTCTCGGCCGCCTCATCAACAACGTCCTCGACTTCACGAAAATCGAGCGCGGCATGATGAAGTACAGTTTCGTACCCATGGACCTCAACGCCGTCACCCGTCGCGCGTTCGACGTCATGCAGTACCAGTTTTCCATGGGCGGCTTCGTCTGCGAGCTCGATTGCAGCGAGACTCCGCTCCACGTCGAGGCGGATGCGGACGCCCTGCTCGAAGCCCTCACAAACCTGCTCTCGAATGCCATGAAATACAGCGGGACGGGAAGGACGATACACCTGCGGACCTGTGTCGACAACGGACACGCGTGCATCGGGGTGAAGGATCATGGCCTGGGGATTTCGCAGGAGGATATCGCGCATCTGTATGAGCCGTTCTACCGCTCCCGTGCCGGGGACATACAGAAGCACGGGGGCGTCGGACTCGGACTGGCGCTCGTCAAGCACATCGTCGATGCGCACGGCGGCAGCATCGATGCTATCAGCACACCGGGGGAAGGAAGCACCTTCACCATCTCTCTTCGCTCACTGGAGGCAACATGAAAACAGTGCTCATCATCGAAGACGATCCCGCGATCAGTGCCGGACTCGAAGCGAGCTTCACCGCCGAACACTTCGAGGTCCACAAGGAAATGGACGGGGAAACCGGCTATGTGCGGGCGAAAAAGCTCCGGCCCGACCTGATCATACTCGATCTGATGCTGCCATCGAAGAATGGCGAAGAGATCTGCCGCGACCTGCGCGGCGACGGTGTCACCACTCCCATCCTGATGCTGACCAGCAAGGGGTCGGAAATGGACAAGGTCCTGGGACTGGAACTCGGTGCCGACGACTACATGACGAAGCCATTCTCGGTCCGCGAACTGCATGCGCGCGTCAAGGCGCTGCTGCGCCGTGCGCCGGAACTGCGCGCGCCGGAAGAATTCTCTTCGGGCGATCTCTGGGTGAATCTGAAAACCTGCGAAACCACGCGCAACGGCAATCCCGTCGACCTGACGGCCCGGGAATTCGAGGTGCTCAAGTATTTCATCATCCACCGCAACGAAGTGGTGACGCGCGACATGCTTCTCGACGAGGTCTGGGGCTACGACCAGTATCCGACGACACGAACAGTGGACAACTATATCCTGGCCCTTCGCAAGAAAATCGAGGAGACGCCCTCCCAGCCACAGCACCTTCTCACGGTGCACACGGCCGGATACAAATTCATCGGCTGAGTCCCTATGAATTTCAGCCTGCGGCTTCTATCTTCCGGTTGGTACTACAGACCTGGATCGCGCACCCGTGACCCCTTTCCGCAAAGTCGTCGTCGCCGTTTCACTGATGATCAGCCTGCTGATCATCGGGACAGGCGGCTATATGCTGGTCGAAGGCTACGGCTTCCTCGATGCGCTGTATATGGCGGTGATCACCCTCGGTACCGTCGGATACCGCGAGGTCGCCCCGCTCAGTGCGGCGGGAAAGATCTTCACGATCTTTCTCATCATCGCAGGCATCGGGAGCGTTGCGTACGCGGTCACACAGGTCGTCGAGCATTTCATCAGTACGATAGTCTTCAAGAGGAGGCGCATGGAACGCAGCATCGCGAAACTCGCAGGACATGTCATCATCTGCGGCTACGGCCGCATCGGCCAGCAGGTCACCTCCCAACTGCGCAGCCGCGGCGTTGACTTCGTCATCATCGAGCAGGACGCGGACGTCATCGAACAGCTCGACTCCCTTGGCTTCCTGTACGTCCACGGCAATGCCACCGACGACAGCTCGCTGACAGCTGCGGGAATCGCGGATGCTTCCACCGTCGTTGCGACACTCCCGACGAATGCCGACAACGTGTACGTCGCCCTCTCCTCACGCAATCTCAGTCACGATATCCGCATCGTGGCGCGGGCAGGGGATGCCGGATCCTCGCAGAAACTGTTGCAGGCGGGCGCCGACAAAGTCATTTCTCCCTACGAGATCGGCGGACGCTATATCGCCAACGCCATCATGCGGCCGCATGTGGTGAATTTCATGGACGTGGTCAACTCGTCACGGGAGGACAACACGCAGAACCTGGAGATAGAGGAACTGCAGGTCACCGACCGCTCGGTGTATGCGAACAAGGCGCTGCGTGATACGGATATCCGTTCCGAACTGAACATCATCGTACTCGCCATCCGCAAGGCCGACGGCGAATTCGAATACAATCCCTCCCCCGGAACCGTTCTCGAGCCGGGCGGCATGCT
>JAVVFP010000553.1:0-2438 GCA_032250495.1 Bacteroidota bacterium
TCCGGGACGACCGGGAAAACTCGAATTGCTGAAGCAGGGGACGCTGCTTCTCGATGAGGTCGCCGATCTGCCCGCTTCGCTGCAGGACGCCCTGGCAAGGGATTTCGCGCGCGGCGCCTTCGCGCATCCCGCAACCGGTGCGACCCGGCCGCTTCGCGGAGCGTTGCTCTGCAGCACCGCACTGGCCGAAGAGGAGTTGCGGCGCGTCATGACTCCGGCACTGCAGGAATTGCTCGGCAATGGCCAGCTGCACCTGCCGCCGCTGCGTGAACGGCGCGACGATATCCCGAAACTTGCGCGGCGATTTCTCGAGGACGCCGCGAAGGAGTTTGATCGCCCGGTGCGTGGCGTGAGTCCCGCCGCAATGGAAATGCTGCGCAGCGAGGATTGGCCCGGAAACGTGCATCAGCTGAAAGCCACCATCCGCCGGGCAGTACTCACCGCGGAGCAGCGTATCGATCTCGCCGATGTCGAGAATCCCGCCCTGCGCAGCGCGGCGCCGTTGGAGGATTTCCCGCCGGTCACGGTCACACGTTCCCCGCTGAAGGTACAGGTGCGCAGGTACGTCAACGAACTCGAACGCAGCGTACTGCTCGAAACACTCGGCAGGACGGGGTGGAACAAGGCGAAAGCGTCGCGCCTGCTCGGGATCACCTATAAGACCATGCTGAAAAAGATCGCTGACCACGACCTGCAAGGTGAAAAACAATGAGCGTGCAACCATGCTGACGCCGTCCCATACACATCTCTCCTCGCCATCCCTGGCGGAATTGCATTCCCTCATGGAACTGCTGCCACAGGCGGCGTATCTGCTCGACGGCGAAGGACGCATCACCTACGTCAATCCCGCTGCGGAAGCGCTTTTCGGCTGGACTCCCGCGCAGCTGCTGCAGCACCAGCTGCATGAACTCGCGCTGTTCCCGGAAACCTTCCGCAGCAGCATACTCGCACGCCTGCGCGCGACAGGTAGCTGGGAGGGAACGGGGGAACGGTACGGACCGGACGGCAGCACGCGTAGCGTGCGGGCGCGCTGGCGGATGCTCGTCACGGACGAAAACGGGAACCGCTACGCCGCGGTGGAGCAGGATGTCACCGAACACCGTCTGCGCGAACAGGAATTACAGCAGGCACGCAAGCTCGCGAAAATCGGTGTGCTGTCCGAGGGCATCGCACATGAACTGCGCAATCCCCTCAGTTACGCGCTTTCCGCAGCCCAGCTGCTGGAGGACGAACGCATCACTGCCGATGTACGTCTGCAGTGCGTGCAGACGATCACCACCGGACTGCGCAAAGCCGGACTCATCGTCAACAACCTGCTGTCGCTGGGCAAGCCGCAGTCACCATTCACGCGCGCACGCGTACTGCTGGCCGACGTACTGCAGGAAGCCATCGATGCGGCAGGGACGCATGAGAATCGTCCGGCGGTGGAAATCGACGTCGACCTGCCGCCACACGGCCTGCCCGTGGAAGGCAATTCCGATATGCTCGTGCAGGTGCTGCACAATGTCATCACCAACGCACTGAACGAACTCCCGGACGGGGGAAGCATAGAAGTCTCCGGCGAAGAGGTTGAGCAAGGTCTCGTGCTGCGCATCCGTGACAGCGGTCCGGGCGTCTCGGAAGAAGAGATGCGCCACCTCTTCGATCCGTTCTATACCGCATCGCGCTCGGGGAGGGGAACGGGACTGGGACTGACACTCAGCTATTATATCATGAAGGAACACGGGGGCAGCATCGAGGTCGAGTCACGTCCGGGACACGGGGCGTCCTTCCTCCTTCAGTTCCCACGGGTTGCCGCAGGCTGAACCCATTTCCCCGATCACGTGTTACCTAGCTTGTAAGGCGGCGCAGATTTTGCATTCCACGTCCGCCATCATGATCTTGTCATACTGCGTTTTTTTGAAAAGGAGAAGTAATGACTCAGGCGAATTTCAACGAACAGGATGTGCTGCAGGCACTCCGCGTCGTCATGGCGCCATATATGACACTGGATGTCGTTTCCGCCGATATGATCAAGGACATTTCCGTCAGCGGGACGGACATTCGTTTTACGCTCGATCTGAAGGTCCCTCCCCAGGGCGTGCGCGCCGCGCTCGAGGACGCCCTGCGCAAGGCCCTCGCCGATCACCTTCCCGCGCTCGGTTCGGTGACTGTCGACACCACCGTGACCATCCCCGACTCCGGTGACGCCATGAAAAAGAGTGTCATCCCGGGAGTGAAAAACACCATCGCCGTTTCCAGCGGCAAGGGCGGCGTGGGCAAATCCACCGTCGCAGTCAATCTCGCCGTCGCCCTCGCAAAGTCCGGTGCGCGTGTCGGACTGATAGACGCGGATATCTACGGTCCGAGCATCCCCCTTATGATGAACGTGCACTCGCAGCCGCGCGCGTACAAGGACAACGGGAAAACCCGCCTGCTGCCGGCAGAGAACTACGGGG
>JAVVFP010000556.1:0-2435 GCA_032250495.1 Bacteroidota bacterium
GCCATGCAGGGTTTGGAGGACAACCCGGAGGGGGTGCCGCGCTGACTTCCTCGGAAGCGCTGATTTGCGTACATTTTGCTTTTGCGTTTCACCATGCATTTCGTGGAAATATGTACCCGGTATCCCTGACCCCCGCCTTCCTGCTCTTCCTGCTGCTTCTCCCGCTTTCCGCCGGGGGACAGTCCCGAAGCTACGTTTTCGAACGCGAGGACGCCGCCTGCGGCGAGTTGACGCTTTCGGTCGAACGACTCGCGAATGGTTACGTCGAATACAGTTTCCGCGAAGAACTGCGCATCCGCAGCATCGCGGATCGTGAAGAGCAGTGGCTGCGGGAATGCACGATTCTCGCCGACACCGCGCTGCGCGTAATTTCCATTGATGGATTCGAACGTCGCGGGGAAGTGAAATGGGACGTAAAGGGGAGCTGCGTCAACGACGTCCTCCACATGTCCCGCGAATACAGTGACGGGGTCACCGAGCGATGGCGGGATGACTGCGGGGCGCTGCCGGACATCATGCTCGCGGAACTGCTCCGCCATCCCGCACGGCCGTATCCGGGGAAAGTGCTGTCCACGCGTCAATTCGAGTCCTCACCTGCCGCCGTTCGCATAACGGAATCCGGCGGTGTGACACGCATACAGCTGAATGCCGTCATGGTGATGGAGGTCGGCGGCGACGGTTTGCCTGTTGCCTGGGTCATGCCGGACTACGGGATGGCGTATCGCAGCGTCTCGTCACTGCCACCTGGCGCCTGTGACCTGGACGGCGGCGTCTTGTGGGTCGGTGATGCCGTGCAGTTGCCAACGGCGGTGGAAAACATACGCAACATGGATGTGCGCGTAGCCCTGACCGGCACACAGCCAACACGATTGTTCCCGGAGGATCACCGGCAGCGCGTCGTAAACGGTGCGGGATTTTCCGCGGACACGATGTATCTGCGCATCGAACGGGCCTATCAACAGTTCGAAGAAGAAACGCTCCCCCTGCTGGATCCGTCCCTGCTGCCGTATCTCAAATCCTCGCATTACCTGTCCCTCGACAGTGACCGTATCCGTGATCGCGCCGCCGTCCTGCGGAACTGGGATCGCAACGCGGCGAACGTCGCCCGCGACATCCTGAAATGGTGTGGCGATGCCTTCGTTGAGGACGCCCTCATCCCGGTCCTTCCCGCCGACCGTTTCGTGCAGGCTCCCCGCGGGGGTGCGCTTCACGCCGCGATACTCTTCGTCGCGCTCGCCCGCAAGGCGGGCATTCCCGCGCGCTTCGTCCTGGGCATGCTTCCCTCAGATGGGAAGTGGAAGAGTACGGTCTGGGCCGAGGCCTGGTCCGGGGAGTGGGTGAGCGTGGATCCGCTCCGCGGCGAAATTCTGCAGGACGCCTTTCACGTCAAACTGCTGCATGCGGCGACGTTCCAGGAACTGCGCCAGTATGCCGCGCAGCTGCGCGGCACCGTGCATATCAGCGTGGAAAAGCTCGAACGCATCGATCCCTCCGCTGCAGCGGAATTGCCGACGGCCATCGTCAACGGCGTCTACAGCAATCGCCGCTATCGCTGTGAAATAGCAGCGCCCGAAGGGTGGCTGCTCGAAGAGCGCAACATCGGCCGGGAAACCGTTCTGACCGCCGTGCCGGAACTCGGTTCCGAGGTCCGTTTCGAACTGCATCTCTTTGCGAATCCCTGGCTGCAGCCCACCGAAGAGCTTTTCGAAACAAGGGTACGCGCCCTCTCGGCCGTTCTCGTCGACGCGCAGGTGGAGGAGAAAGGGGAACTGATTTTCGGCAACAGGCGCGCTCCCTACGTGCTCTACAGCTACCGGGACAGCAGGGCGGGCAGCGACAGACGCCGTATCCGTACGGCGGACTGCATGTTTTCCATTCTCGAGCGAGGCTACCTCCTGCGCTTCACGGCGCCGCAGACGGAGTTCGACAATTACGCCGATCAGCTCAAACGCATACTCCAGAGCATGAAGCTTTACGAAAGGGAATAAAAGGAAAGAGTTGCCGATGCCGGGGCGGCGGGGCGGACCCGCGAACCGGACCCGCGGTGATGAGGGGCAGCAGGCAGGGGTGCGCTGCGCTACCATCTGTCCGGGATTTTCGCTAGCTTTTTTTCCACCACCCTGTTCATCGTCGCTGGAGTGAGGATGCCCCTTCGCAACTTTTTCCGCCCCGTCCCTGTCGCGGCCTTCACCGCTTCCATCCTTCTCGCCACCCTTCTGCAGATCGGCTGCAGCTCCTCGAACTCCGTCGAGCTCGTCTCCTTTCGGCCGGAAGGCGAGGTGCCGGTGCTGAGCACGCTCGAATTCGAATTCTCCCGCGACCTCGCGCCTCCCAATCGTCAGGATGCGTGGCTCGACGAGGAGTTCGTGCGTTTCGAGCCGGACATTCCGGGACGCTTCAAATGGGTATCGCCGCGGCTGTTGCTTTTCTCTCCG
>JAVVFP010000554.1:0-2435 GCA_032250495.1 Bacteroidota bacterium
CCACGTTTGGCGTGCACGCCGGTCATGTAGAGTTCATAATCCGGGTGCTGCGCCTTGAGTATCGGAGCGCGGCTGAGCGCATGCACGAAGTCGACGTGTCCGATCCGGTCGTAATACGTCTCCATCTCTTCGGCGGAAAATCCTTCATCCCACGGGAAGGTGAGGTACTTTTCTTCCTTGCCCTTGAAGTAGTATTCGACATGGCACTGGGCGCAGACGAGGGAGCGCATTTCCTGGTGCGTGGCCTGGTTGATGTCTTTGCCGCGGCGCTCGAACGCCTCGATCAGTGCGGGACGCGTAATGCGCAGGTTCATGCTTTTCGGGTCGTGGCAGTCCTGGCATCCGATATTGTTGACGATTTCCGGACCCAGGTTCGTCCAGGTGTCACTGTAGAACTCGCCCACACCCCGCTCGTTCATCACGCGCGGCACGTCGGTGCTCTTGCAGGTCCAGCAGGTCCCGGGCATGGGGAGGCCGGTGCGCAGGGTCTCGCGGATATCCTCCACCGCGTGATAGTGACCGCGTCCCTGGTTGTAATCCCGTGAGAAGGCGTAACCCGCCCAGAGGACGACGAGGTTGGGATATCGTTCGAGATAATCAATGGTGGCATTGCCGCCGTGCTTGCTCAGAAAGCTTGTATCGGCGGTCTGGCGGTAGGTTTCGTATTCCCGGGGGTAGTTCTCTCCCCATACCTCGTTTCGGGGTTCCCAGTCCGCGATAGGTTCGACCTTCACGAGCAGGTCGGCCTCGCCGCGCCGCTCCACGATGGAGGCGGCGAGCAGTCCGATGAGAAAGACCACGACAATGGTCCCGAGGAATATCGTCCATCCAAGCCAGGGTTTTTCCTGGATGATGTCCATGATACGGCGTTTCATGTGTGCTCCTGATGTACGTATTTATTTTTTGCGTGAAGTCTCTATATAACTGCGCAGCCAGTCGGGGGCGATGGGGCCGGGCAGCGGCACGCGGGCATGCGGCGTGGAGGCCAGGCTATTGACCGTGCCGTGCGGCACCTCGCGATGGCAGTCCCAGCACAGCAGGCCTTCGCCCGCTGCGGCGTGCATGGCGGTGAGGCTGCCGGATGAGACGCGGTGGACGAGGTCGTCGTGGCAGCGTATGCAGTTTTCCTGCACGACGCCGATGCCTGCTTCCTTGATGCGGATGACCTGCGGTTCGAGGCGCAGGGTGAACATCGTGGCATGGCGCAGTCCGTCACTCGCCTTGAAAAGGTAGGTGCGCAGGATATTGTCATGCGGAACGTGGCAGTCGTTGCAGCTGGTGTTGCGTCCGTGGCTGCTGTGCTGCCAGGTCGCGTACTGCGGGGCCATGACGTGGCAGTTGACACATGCCCGCGGATCATCGGAGAGGTAGCTGACGGCATTCGAGATATAGAGAATGAAGGCGCCGAGTCCCGCGAAGATGCCGATGAGCAGGAGAACGGGCAGTCTCCACTCCGGTGGTGGGAGGAAAAAAGCGATGATACGTTTCATACAAACGGATTTCTGATTGGCAAAAGGATGAATTCAGGCTGATACCAGAGTATAATGCGTTCGTGCAGCGAACGCAAGACGAGGACGGGACGACGGAAGCGTACTGCGGTCCGCACGGACCCGCATGCTGCGCCCCCATTGTCCCGCAGCGGCTTGCCGGTCACAGTTCGACGGTCGCCATGACGTACGTCCACATCGCGCTGTCATCCGATCCCATCAGCACAACGCGCTTGCTGTCCCCGTTGAAGAAGGAGAGTCCCGCGGTCATGCCCACGGCCTCCGCGACCGTCCATTTCGCGGTGACGTCGATTTCAGTTCCGATGGCCGTCGCCGCGTCGGGTGGAGCGGAAGAGAGAGTTGCCGGATCGATGACCGTCGAGAACAGGTGCAGATCCGCGCCGATGGTGAATCCTTCCAGCGGCTGTGCGCTCAGTTGGAAGAGAAGGTCCTGAAGCCCGAGTCCTCCTGTTGCGGCAGGGATGTCGAGGAAATAGTCCATGAAACCGTAGTACTTGTGATTCGTGGCATACAGGGTGTGGAATGCGCCGAAGTCGTCACTCTCGGGATCAGTGCCGGAGAGGCGGTCGTAGCCGACGCCGATGCGTATGCCGGCGAAAGGCAGACGATACCCGAGGCGCAGACCGGCCATGTTCGCGGCGATGTCGCGTGCTGCCTCACCGTCCGCCAGGTAGTCTCCCATCTGCAGGGCCGCGTCCACTTCGTAATCGAGCATGGCGAGCTGTCCCCCCGCGTACAGTCCTGCCGTCTGACGGTTCTGCCGAAGGCTTTCGTCGGCGGGATTGTCGTAGAGGAAAAACAGCTGTACGCTGTGACGCGTTGCGGCCGGCGACCATGCGGCCCAGGCACCCGCGAGAAACACGTCGCGCGTATATGCCGGCGTCGCGGAATTGCGACGCACTGCGGCACCGAGGGCATCAATGCGAA
>JAVVFP010000555.1:0-2435 GCA_032250495.1 Bacteroidota bacterium
CGAGGATTCTCTGTCCGCCCCGGATGACGACGGGGGCGCGCTGTCACTGCTGCACTCGCGCCTGGGTATCGTGCAGTTCTCCGGGACGCTGCACGAAGCGGCACTCGTTTCCTTCCAGCGCGCGACAACGTATCCCGCGGCGCAGGCCTCCGCGTGGAGCAATCTCGGTTTTGCCCATTTCCGCATGGCCCGCTTTCAGCAATCGATTGCACCTTTCACGCGCGCGCTGATGATGGATTCGACGGATGTCAATGCGCTGTACTGTCTCGGACGCATGCGGATGGCACGTCCGGAAACGGCGATCTCCGGACGATGGCTGCTGGGACGTTTCCTTCTCCTCGAACAGGGCACACGGCGCAGCGGGGAGATCGATCGCTGGCTGAGCGCGCCGGAACGCAGCATGTGACTATTCCGCGGTAACCGGTCAGGCGTGCGGAGACTGCTTCGTGTTCTTCGCACTCGCGCACGACATCGGCTTCACCTTCCCCGCTTCCACCAATTTTTCCGAGATCAGCAGCGGCAGGGATTTCATTCCATGTTTCCGTGAAGATTCAGCGGGGCACAGGTGCTTCGATTCCATACGAAGACGTAGTGTCCGACCCCATACTCTCCATTTCTTACGAATCTGTAAGACAACTGAAAGGAATTCGTAATGTAATGTTCAACCTGCTGTAAGGTTGATGTCGTAGAATGGCTGTTGCAATCTCGTAGCACGGTGAATGTAATAGCTGCGGGATGCAAGTTCATAGTCATCCCACAAGCACGAAGGTGCATGATGCAACGTTTGCATACCGCATTTGCACTGCTTCTGTTCGCCATTTTCTGCACTGTTCCGGCTCTCGCCCAGCCCCTGCGCGTCGATTTTCGCCAGGCGGCGAACGACGACAGTCCCTACACCCAGGGAGCGGTGCACTGGATTCAGGCGATTCTGCAGCAAAACAACGCAGTCTATTATGAGGGCATGTCTGTACCGCAGCGCATCGTCCTCAGCAGCATTCCCGCTACGTCGGGCAACACCCACGCACTGACCTTCAGTCACAAGGCCACGAAGAACGGCAAACATGCCTACGACTTCCTGACGTCATACGAGCAGGCAGTCAAAGCGTCGAATGCCATCGTGGGACCGACCATACTCTACGAACTGAACGAGTGCGGTCAGTCCATCGGACCCCCGAAGTCCATGGCGCAAACCTGCGTGGAAATTCGCGGTGGTGCGAACGCGTATCCCGTCCGCGTTCCCATCGAGATGGGGACAGCGCTCTCGCACAATGTCAAGGACCGGGTTCTGGCATACGAGTCGCGATTCGGACAACGCGAGATCATGTTGTATGGTGATGAGGAAATCACGACGGCGTCCCTGCGCTTCGACGGCTACTCCGGCAATAACGATCTCACAGCGGAGTACACGCTCACATGGACGTCCTCTTCGAGTGAGATCCTCATTGAAATGGCGGGACATCTCGCCATGGGAAGCGATGTCATGGGTGCCGGCAGCGGAATCGGCTACGGCAGCGGCCTGGGTGCCGGCAGCATCAGTGGCGGTTCATACCACTTCAGCCTCGGCAAACTCGATGGCAACGCACTGGGAAGCCAGGACAATCAGATCAAGGGGACGACGGTCCTGACCAGCATTACCTGCAGTTCATCCGGTCCCGACGTGGTCTGCGCGAATACGCAGAATACATACTCGTACAGCAGTACCCTCAGTGGTCTGAGCTACACCTGGTCGCTGTCGGACAACACGAGTGGTGCGTCGATCGTCGGTTCACTGACCGGGTCCTCCGTCGTCGTCGACGCGGGGAATAAAAACGGTGAGTACACGATCAGCGTCATCGTGCGCGACGGACTGCAGACCGTAAGCTGTCCGACATACGTGAGGGTCAACGGCTTCGAGGTGACGGCAGTGCCGCAGCCCATACTCTGCGCGGGCAACAAGACTCCTGTGGTCGTGTCCGCGAGCGGAGGGGCTGCGCCGTACTCGGGTACGGGCACCTTCCTCAAGCATGCCGGCACACACACATTTTCCGTGACCGACGCGAACGGCTGCAACAGCAGCGCGACGGTGACAATACTCGAGCCATCGGAGCTCCTTGCGGCGGCATCAGCCTCGCAGGTGCCCTGTAACGCCAGCACCGCCGAAGTGACCGTGTCCGCTACAGGCGGCAAACCGCCGTACAAGGGGACAGGAAAGTACAACCGCGGCGTGGGAACGCACAATTTCACCGTGTACGATGCCAACAACTGTGTGAGCCTTGCCACGGTGACCGTTGCGGCTCCGCCAGCGATCAACGTTTCCGCCGCCGTTACCTCGCAGATCGACTGCTACGGCGGATCCGCGAGCGTTGAAGTCGCTGCCACCGGCGGTACACCGCCGTACACGGGCGTCGGCACGTACAGCAAATCCGCGGGCACGCATACCTTCACGGTCACCGACG
>JAVVFP010000557.1:0-2431 GCA_032250495.1 Bacteroidota bacterium
CAGGCAACGTCGACACGCCGGGATTTCGCCCGGACGATGTCAGTCTCGCGGAGCTGCGGGAAGCGATTGCGCCGCATGACTGCCTCGGTCCCGCACCGCCCGAGGTCATCGACGCCATGCAGAATG
Source organism: Bacteroidota bacterium (assembly GCA_032250495.1). GTDB lineage: Bacteria > Bacteroidota > Ignavibacteria > SZUA-365 > SZUA-365 > BM516. Next base: position 127 of record JAVVFP010000557.1, read on the forward strand.
ACGTGCGTCCCCGGTATCCGCTGCGCGGGAAAACGGAGGAAACTACGCGGCAGGTCGCCGTGCGCTGGGAGGCTCCCTTTTCCATCGGCCTCGCAATGAATCTCAACGCGTACGGCGTGAAGAGCCGTCCCTTCGGCGTGCTTCCCGGACTGGCGCTTTCCTGGCAGCTCCCTCTGCTGCACGACGGGGAGACGGCCCTGGCACTGACGCTGCGCGGCATGGCCGGGATATCATATTACGGGGGCGGAGGCTACCTTCGCTTCAGGCAATCGGCACATCTGCGTTTCTTTGCCGGCTTCGAGTATCTCCGCAACAACGACGACCTGGGGAAGTATACGGTTTCGACCATGAGCCGCTTCGTGCGCTATGAAACCGACGTCCTGCAATCGCGCTGGCAGCAGGAAAGCTATCTCACGGTCGGCATCGACGTCCCGCTGCGCACTGCATACCTGACGCTGCAGTACCGGCATGCGCTGGAAGCGGCACTCGTCGTCGCAGAGACCCGGCATACGACATCCTACGTGTATGTGACGAACCTGAACGCGCCCGTCGGTTACGGTGCCTTCACCGTGTCGATGTCCGCGCCGTTTTCGCTCTCGGACGTGTTCTGATTCCACCCGCACGGATATTTCCCGCCGAATATCGTATATTTTTCCTGCCCCAGGGCGTTTCACCTTTCCTTTACTCATTTACGCGCGGGACCGATATGAAGTATCTGCTCCATTCCTTGCTCCTCATGCTGTTTCTCCTTTCCACTCCAATGCCGGGTCTCGCCCAGGACGAGGATGACGAAAACGGCGAAGAAAAAAACACGCTGACCTCGTCCCTGCTCGGCGGATTGAAATTCCGCTGCATCGGTCCGGCACTGCCTTCGGGACGCATCATCGACTTCGCCGTCAATCCGTCGAATTACGCGGAGTACTTCGTAGCCGTGGCCTCGGGCGGTGTCTGGAAAACCACGAACGACGGCATTTCCTTCACGCCGGTATTCGACGGCGAGGCATCCTACTCCATCGGCTGCGTGACGCTGGACCCGAACAATCCCCACACCGTGTGGGTGGGCAGCGGGGAAAACAACAGCCAGCGCTCCGTGTCCTACGGTGACGGTGTCTACCGTTCCACCGACGGCGGCAAGAGCTGGAAGAACATGGGACTGCGCGCATCGGAGCACATCGGAAAAATCATCGTCGATCCGACGGACAGCCGCATCGTGTACGTCGCTGCGCAGGGGCCGCTCTGGGGTCCGGGCGGCGATCGCGGACTGTACAAGAGCACCGACGCCGGCGCCTCGTGGAAGGCGGTGCTGACCATTTCCGAGAATACGGGCGTTACCGACATCGTCATGGATCCCCGTGACAGCCAGGTGCTGTACGCGGCGTCCTATCAGCGTCGCCGGCATGTGTGGACGCTGATCAACGGTGGTCCCGAGAGCATGATTTTCAAGAGCACCGACGCCGGCGCCACATGGGATACGCTGCGCAGCGGACTGCCCAAGGGCGATTGCGGGCGCATCGGCCTGGCCATTTCCCCGGCCAACCCGGATTACCTCTACGCCATCATCGAGGCGGAGGAGGGCGGCGTGTATCGCAGCAGCAACCGCGGCGCCAGCTGGGAGAAGCGCGGGGACTACCAGTCCGTCAGCGCGCAGTACTACAGCGAACTCGTCTGTGATCCGCGGGATGAGGACAAGCTCTATTCCCTCGATACCTACACGCGGGTGAGCGAGGACGGCTTCAAGACCAACCGCCGCCTCGGCAACAGGCATCGGCATGTGGACGATCACGCGCTGTGGATCAACCCGGACAATACCGATCACCTGCTCATCGGCGGTGACGGCGGCGTCTACGACAGCTATGACGGCGGCGCGCACTGGCGTTTCAAGTCCAATCTGCCCGTCACGCAGTTCTACCGTGTCTCGGTGGACAACGCCGAACCCTTCTACAATGTCTACGGAGGGACGCAGGACAACCAGAGTCTCGGCGGCCCGTCACGCACGATCAACAAGGACGGTATTTTCAACGAGGACTGGATATACACCAACGGCGGCGACGGTTTCGAGTCGCAGATCGATCCCGAGGATGCGAACATCGTGTACGCGCAGTCGCAGTACGGTTTCCTCGTGCGTTTCGACAAGCGCAGCGGCGAAAAGCTCGGCATTCAGCCGCAGCCCGGTCCGGGTGAGGACCCCTACCGCTGGAACTGGGATTCCCCGCTGCTGATCAGTCCGCACAAGTCCACCCGTCTGTATTTCGCAGCCAACATCCTGTTCCGCAGCGAGGACAGGGGAAACAGCTGGACCGCGATC
>JAVVFP010000558.1:0-2429 GCA_032250495.1 Bacteroidota bacterium
CTCGGCGTGACGGCACTCGGCGAGGACAGGGATTTCGCGGCGAGCATACGCCTCGCGTACAACGCGGTCAACCGCATCCGCTTCGACGGCGCGTACTATCGTACCGACATCGGCAGGAAAGCACTCTCTCCACAGGAACGCAGTTAGCAGTGGGATGGCATATGAGCAGGAACAATAAAACACTCGGCGAAAAATGGGGCATCATCCCCTGGCTGAAAATCCGCATTGATCGTGAACCCGCCTACCTGAAGGAACTCGTTGTACCGCTTTGCGAGGACAACAAGCTCGTCCTGCAGGGCGTGTGCGACATCGCTTTCGTCGCCCCGACGTCCGCGGCGGAATGGAAGCAGAAAGCCCGTCGCCTCAAGCCCGCCATCGATCCGGACGGCGTCATCTGGGTCATCTATCCGCGCGAGGAATTCCGCGCGAAATATCGTTTCGACGGCAGCCTCAAGGAGATGGCGGACATCGTCAAACCGCTCGGTCTCAAGCAGGGACGCCAGGCCGCAGTGAACGAGGAACTGACCAGCGTCCGTTTCCATCTCTGAGGCACAGGCGGATCACCGATGCATACCGTCCTCACCGTAATCGGCACTCGTCCGCAGTACCTGAAGTACGCGGCCATCGCCGCCCATGCCCCCTTTCCCTTCCGGAATGTCCTCATCGATACCGGACAGCATTACGATCCCTCGCTGTCCGCGCAGTTCATGCAGGAATACGCGATTCCCCCGCCCGATGCGACGCTCGACACCGGTGAAAGCGAGGGACTTCCACGGCTCGCCGCCATGCTGCTGCAGCTCGAGCCTCTCATACGAAAACACCGTCCCGAAGGCCTGCTCTGCTTCGGCGATACCGACAGCACGCTTGCCGCGGCGCTGGCCGGCGCCAGGCTGGGTGTTCCCGTCTTTCACGTCGAAGCCGGTGCGCGGAGCAGGGACATGCACGGAACACGCATTCCCGCCTCCTCCGCACCCGAGGAAGCGACGCGCGTGACCGTGGACCATCTCTCCGAACTGCTGCTCTGCGCCACGCCGGAAGCCGTCGACAATCTCGACGGCGAACTCGTCGGGGGCGACGCCGTGCATACCGGCGATATCATGTACGACCTCTTTCTCCGTGTGCACGACAAGCTCCCCGCACTGCGACAGCTACGCAGCAGATACGGCATCGCGGCGAAGGACTACGCCCTCTGCACCGTGCATCGCGCGGTCAATACCGATGACAGCAACCGTCTCCGCGCGCTGCTCGACACCCTCGCCGACCTCCCCGTCCCGGTGTACCTCCCGCTGCATCCGCGAACGGACGCACGCATGAAGCAGGCAGGCATCGCTGCGCGACAGGGCTCCCTGCACCTGCTTCCCCCGCTTCCGCATCACGAACTGCTCGCCCTCGTGCAGGGGGCACGCCGCGTCCTTACCGATTCGGGCGGCATCACGCGCGAGGCCTTCTTCAGCGGCGTCCCCTCGATCTGCCTCGACGATGCGACGGCATGGCATATGCTCTGCCGGAGCGGATGGTGCGCGATCACGGGAGCGAATCCCCAGGGCATTCACGATGCAATGCGGACCGAACCGGGCGTCCCCGCGGACACCACCCCGTTCGGGGACGGCATGGCCGCGGCGCGTATCCTCGCCGAAATCCACGATTACTTCCGCTGAAAATCTTTCCCACGCAGGCCTCCTTCCCGGCGCGCGTTCATCCTTCCCGCAGCTCTCCCGCCAGGCGTTTGCGCACGAAATCGAAGAGGCTCCCCAGCAGGGTGAGCGTACCGATGACGAGGACGGCGATCACCCAGCTCTTGATGCTCTCGTGCAGTGAGTAATCCCCCCAGAATGCGATCGACCGCCACGGCGAATCGTATCCCGCCCAGATCAGCAGCAGGAACAGCACGAGCACGAGGACGCCGTGCAGGGTCAGCGCGACGATGCGTGCCTTCCGGGTCATGGTACTGAGCATCTGGTACTTGTAAAGAAAGATGAAAAACACGAGGATGCCGATGATGCCGATGGAAACGGCGATCAGCCCGTGCACGTCCAGATCGTGCGGCCACAGGGGGAGGTAGGACAGCAGCCACAGTGCGAATGCAGTCAGCGGCAGCGTCGTCGCGATGGTCACAAGAAAAACGCGCGACCAGAAACGCGCCCGGCGGGCGAGCTCCTCCTCGTCCGGCGGGGATGCCTGCCGTGAATATCGTTTCATGATGCGCTCCATGCTACCTCCGGGCGTTCGCCCTATTCTCCGCTCCCGTCGTCGCGTACACGCGGCTCATACTCCCTTTCGGGATCGATCTGCACGGCGTACGGGCCATCCCAGCTCTGCTGATATTTCGCGTGCAGCAGCGGCAGCAGGCCCGGAGAGTGGATGATGAGTCCCGCGTTGCGGGATGAATGAAAATAACTGCGCGACCAGTTGCTTGTGCCGATCCAGGC
>JAVVFP010000559.1:0-2425 GCA_032250495.1 Bacteroidota bacterium
CGGCAGCGAGGGCGAAGTTATGCGTCACATCGGTGCTGTCATTGTCCTTGCGCAGGCGAATCTCGATATCGCGTGCAACGCCGTCGCGGCAGAGATTGTTCGTCGTGTACTCCAGCGTGCAGTACGGAGGCGTACCGTTGAGTGCGTCGACGAGTTCCTGCACGGTCTGGTCCCCGTTGTTGAAATACTTTCCGCCCGTCTGGTCGGCCAGATTACGCATGTCCTGGTCGTTCCCGACGGCATTGATACCGAGGCAGTAGACCGGGATTTTCGCAGCCTTCGCCAGCGTGATCACGTCGTTGAGATTTTTCGAACCGCCGTCGCCCCTGCCGTTGGAGAGCACGAGCACGCCGCGGGAGAGATGAATACCGTCGTTGGCGCAGTAGGAAAGTCCCGAGTACACGCCGTCCCACATATGATTGTCTCCGCCCGTACCCGTGAGCGCGTCGATGCGCTGCGTGAGCAGCGGAATGATGTGCGTGAATTCCTGTTGCAGAAGCTGGTTCCCGTCGTACCGGAGTACCGCCGTTTCGTCCGTCAGTCCGTTCATGCGCTGCACGATGCGGCTTGCGACGCCCTTGGCGAAACCGATGTCACCGGCGGACATTGAGGAACCGACGGCGATGACGATGGTGAGGGAAAAACTCTTCGTGGGCGGTGGACAGCTGTATTGCAGGGGACCCTGGTCGATGCCGTCCTCGATGAGACGGAAATGCGTGCTGTCGAAGTCACGGGAGATCACGTTGCTGAAACGTGTGACGACATTGACCTGCACGTCCGGGAAACTGTCGGTTGTCACCGTGTCGACGGTGATATCCAGCTGCGCCTGCGCCGTCGGAACGAGCAGGACGGAAAACAGCAGCAGCGCGGCGAAACCCTTGCAAAACTTCATGTGGGAATCCTCGATAAATTCATGGGGCGCAGTAACAGAGAGATAAAATACGCAACAGGGCAATAAATTCAAGGCGGAAGGCCGTCCGGCCTCCCCGCGCCTTGTCTCTGCCCTCCGGTATCGGTATTTTTCGACATTCATCATTCAACTACGGACCCGTCATGATCAAACCGGAACAACTGTTCTCTGAAGAAGACAAGCAACGCCTCGCCGCGGCGGTCAAGGACGCCGAGTCACGGACATCGGGTGAAATCGTACCGTACGTCGTGGGCCGATCGGACAGCTACCCCGAGGCCTGGCTGCGGGGCGGCTCGCTGGCGGCCTTCCTCGTGCTCTTCGTCTTCTCCGTCATCAACCTCGGTACGGACTGGTGGCTGCCGCTCACACTCGCCGAAGTAGCCGCCATCGCCGTGCTGGCCTTCGGTGTGGGGGGACTGCTGGTCTCCTACATCCCCGTGCTCAAGCGGGCGGTCATTCCCGACGCCATGGAACAGCAGCGCGTCGACGAACGCGCCTCGCTCGCCTTCCTCGAGGAGGAGGTATTCAATACCCGCGAACGCACCGGCATCCTCATTTTTCTCTCCCTCTTCGAGCACCGCGTCTGCATACTCGGCGACAAGGGCATCAACGAAGTGGTGCAGAAAGAGGAATGGGACGAGGTGGTGCAGCTCATCGTGCGTGCGATGAAAAACGGCTCCCCCGCCGAGGGCATGCTCGAGGCCATCCGCAAGTGCGGACAGCTGCTCGAACGCCGTGGGGTGGAAATTCGCCCGGACGACACGAATGAACTCGACAACACTCTCCGCACCAGCGACACCTGAGCGAGGCAACATGAAACGCATCATACTCATCGTGCCGCTGCTGCTGACCTGCGTCCTGCTGGCACGCGCTCTGGAGATCCCCTACCTCTCCGGGCACATCAACGATACCGCCCACCTGCTCGGCACCGACGCGGTCGGCGCGCTCGAGCAGCGTCTCAGCGCCTACGAGGACAGCACCGGCAATCAGATCGTGCTGCTCACCGTTCCTTCGCTCGAAGGCGAGGCGCTCGAAGACTACACCATACGCGTGGTCGAGACCTGGAAGCTCGGGCAGGCGGGCGTCGACAACGGCGTGCTGCTGTTCATTGCGCAGGAGGACAGGAAAATCCGCATCGAGGTGGGCTACGGACTCGAAGCCTCCGTCACCGACGCGGCCTCCTCCTACATCATCAACAGCGTCATCACCCCGCTGTTCCGGCAGGGCGAGTTCGAGGAAGGAATTCGCCAGGGACTGCTGGCGCTGATGGAAGCGGCGGACGGCACGCTCTCGCAGGACGCGATCGCCAGCGGCTCCGACGACATGGAGGGCATGGCCTTTTTCCTCATCTTCTGGCTGGCCATCGTCGGCCTTTTCACCGTGATCGGCCTCGGCACCGAGGGCTGCATGGGCTGGTTCCTCTATGCCTTCCTCATTCCCTTCTATGCGGTACCGGCGGCCTTCTTCACCGTGTGGGGCATCCCCTTCGGCGCCATTCTCTTCGTCGTGTACCTG
>JAVVFP010000560.1:0-2424 GCA_032250495.1 Bacteroidota bacterium
AGGGGGGAATGGATCATCGATGTGGGGGTGGCGTTTTGAACTCATCCGACTGCAAAGCGCTACGGGAAAGGGGTATGAAAAAATGCGAAAAATGGAATGATGGAAACATGCACATTGCGGTATCGCTGACGGACGTAATGCAGCACTGATTGTGACATACATGGGAGAATGTCATGCTTTACAGGAGTTTCGAAGAACTGCCGGTGTGGAGACGGGCGGATGCACTGCTTGAAGCGCTGCGACCGCTGATCGATGCGGCACTGGATGTCAGCAGACAGCTCGGTCAATTCATGAAATATCTTCACCGGCGACTTGGCTGATCCGTCATCGAATCTTTCCATCATTCCTTCTTTCCTTCTTTCATATATTGGGAACAGCGCAAGATCGGACCATTTGTCATTTGCAATCTACCCCCATGCATCTATTTCTGATCACCGATTTCTCCGATCCGACCGTGCGGGCGGACGAGCACCGGCATCTGAGCCGCGTGCTGCGCCTGCGTGCGGGAGATGCGGTGCTGCTCACGGCGGGGGAGGGACGCGTGGCCGAGGCGGTGATCGAAGACGTCGCACGTGAGGACACCCGTTGCCGCGTCACGGCGGTGCACGAGGCGTTCAACGAACCCCCGGTGGATGTGACGCTCTGCCAGGGCGTACTGAAAAACCACGGGAAGCTGGACTGGCTGGTCGAAAAGGGCACGGAACTCGGTATGCACCGCTTCATGCCATTGCTGACGGAGCACTGTGTCGCGCAGTCCGTGCGGGGCGCACGCCTGCAGAAACTCGCCGAAACCGCGGCCAAGCAGTGCATGCGCGGACGCATTCCTGAAGTGCAGGCGCCGCAGCATCTGACCGCCTTCCCCGGGAACAGCGAGGGCGCACGCCTGCTGCTCTTTCATGAAAGCGCGCCGCGTGACGCCGTTCCGGAAAAGCTGGAACTGGATGCGCGCCCGCTCGCGCTGCTCGTCGGCCCTGAAGGGGGCTTCAGCCCGGTGGAAGTAGATGCGTTGCGCGCGCACGGTGCGGAGGTGCTGTCGCTCGGTCCCCGCCGCCTCCGGGGGGAAACCGCGGGACTCGCCGCGCTCACCCGCATCATGGCTATGGTCGAAAACGGAAATAAGGAAACACGGAAATGAGCTACTCCCAGATTATTCACCGCATCAATCGCATCCTGAAAAGCACGATCAACGACGTGGTGGATTCCTTCTCGAAGGACGAGCAGGAATTGCATGACTTCGACGAGGAATTGCGGAATGCGAAGGGAAGCAGAAGCGATGCGGCCTCGGGTGATAACTCGCAGTCGCAGGGAAGCGGTGCGCGGCAGGGAAGCGGTGCGCGGCAGGGAAGTGGTGCGCGGCAGGGAAGCGGCTCACGTGAGAGCAGCAGATCGCAGGGAAGCAGCGGACGAAAAGAGGGAAGGCACAAGCCCGGGGAGAAGGACGATGCGTATTATTTCGGCGTGCTCGGACTGACGCCGGATGCCGGCGAGGGGGCGATCAGGAAAGCCTACCGTGATCTCATGCGACAGTACCATCCCGACCGTGTCGCCACGCTCGGGCCCGAGCTCCAGGCCGCGGCCTCGAAGAAGTCCATGGAAATCAACGAGGCGTATCACATCATCGAACGCCGACGCGGGTTCAAGTAGGGCATCGACGCGGGGCAAGCTGATCGGAGCGAGAGGATATTGAAAAAGGAAAGAAGGAAAAATGGAAAGATGGGGGCATGTTTCCTTCTTTCGCATTTTTCCTTCCTTCGCATCTGCGGCAGCAGGGTGGGATCAGGCGGAGATTTTCGCAACGATCTCTTCCGCGACTTCGAGCGCCTGCTGCGCGGCGAGTCCGTCGACGATGGGTTGCGTGCCGTTGCGCACGGCATCGACGAAGAGCTGCAGTTCGTATTTGAGCGGATTGTGATCTTTGGGAACCGGTGGTTGTTCGTAGACGATGTTGCGTTTGACCGACCCCTGGTCGATCATTCCCAGCATGTACGTGGGCGCGACGCTGTCATCGTCGGCGTCCACGAGGCGGAACACCTCGGCGAGTCCCTGCCCGAAATCGATGGACAGGTAGGCGTTTTTCTGGAAGAGCCGCATTTTGCGCATGCGGTTCTGCGAGATGCGGCTGGCGGTGATATTGGCCACGCAGCCATTGGTGAAGGTGATGCGCGCGTTCGCGATGTCCGCCGATTCCGACACCACGGCGATGCCGCTGGCGTCGATGGACTGCACTTCGCTTTTGACCAGGGAGAGAATGATGTCGATATCGTGTATCATCAGGTCGAGCACCACGGCGACGTCGGTGCCGCGGGGATTGAACTGCGCGAGGCGGTGGGACTCGACGAAGAGCGGGGCGATGTTGTAGTCGTCGAGGGCGACGATCGCCGGATTGAAGCGTTCGATGTGACCGACCTGGATGATGACGCCGTG
>JAVVFP010000561.1:0-2412 GCA_032250495.1 Bacteroidota bacterium
CAAGGACAATCCGGCACAGGTCAGTTTCGGACCCAACTCCGAAGCCGGCGAATATGCGGTCTACCCCATCATCGAACCCATCAGCAGCGCACTTGCCGAACTCGTGGTCATCAACCCCGAAGGACCCGGCGGTCCTTTCGACGCACGCCAGTCGACCAATATCGGCGGAGTGCTGACAGCCGAAGCCAAACCCCCGCAGGGGCAGGTGTTCGTCGGCTGGGGCGGCGATACCACGAGCACCGACAATCCCATACAGGTGACCATGTGGCGCAGCAAACGCCTGATCGCGTACTATCGCCCGCAACCCTGCACGCCGGAACCCATGACGGAGTGGCGTCATACGCTGGAATTCCGCAACGCGCGGCAGAGCGATGTCGAACTCGTCTACGGCATGCTCAACGGTGCGGGCGACGGACTGGAGCCCGGACAGACGGATCTTCCGCCGATTCCGCCCCCGACGGCCTTCGACATACGATGGATCAACATCACCGGATCGCAGGGCAGCACGACGGATCAGCGTGCCGTCCAGAGCACGCATACCTACCAGGGCCGCGTGCAGACCGGTGGTACCGCCCCGGTCGCGCTGAGCTGGGATCCCCCGGCCGCCTCCCCGAACGCGAGCTACACGATGAAGGTGCAGGGCTTCGCGGGAACGATCGATCTTCGTTCGGAATCGGGTTTCACCTTCCAGGATGAGGGGACGTACATTTTCACCGTCGAGGTGAAGGAGTCGAGCTGCCCCGAACCGACGGAAGAGAACGAAGTGATCGTGACGACAGAGGACGTCGAGAACGACGAGTGGCCCTGCGTGAGCCTGAAGCTTCGCATCGTCGATCGTCAGACCGGCGAACCCCGTCCGTACTACAATCCCTACAACCTGAAACTCTTCGAAAGATCGCCGACCGGCGCCTATGTGCCGACGCGCGTGCGCGACTTCATTCAGCGTGACTCCATGCTCATCGCGCGCATCTGTCCGGATCCGGACGAGCCCACCCGCGATCGCGAGATCATCGTGGTCAACGAGAACGAGGACGAGGAGCAGCGCAAGGATACGGTTATCGTGCGTGTGCCGCCTCCCATCCCCGACGGCGACGGCGATCCCGAGCGCTTCGTCTTCCGTGCCAGCGGCGACTGGGAACTGGTTTCCACGCCCCTGGCCCTGCAGAATGCCAGTGTGGCGACGCTGTTCAACGACCCGAACCTGCGTCTCTACGGTTTCGACACCGATCAGGGTGCCTACGTGTCGGCGACCGAAATGGTCTTCGGCGAAGGCTACTGGCTGAAAAGCGATCCCTTCGACCAGGTACTGCTGGGACTCGCCAAGTCCTCGCTGCAGTGGAACGAGCTGAGCGGTATCGGTGAACCGTACGGCTACGGCTGGAACCTGATCGGTTCCCTGGCCAGTCCTGTGCCGGTGGCCGCCATCGCACAGACGCCCACGGGCGGACTCAAATCCATCTTCGGATGGGATCCGTCCCAGGGCTACATCGTCCCGACACAGATAGAGCCCGCCAAGGGCTACTGGGTGCGTGTCGATCCCGACACCAGGCTGGGAATCTCCGTGAGCGGAGTGCGCGGCAACGACGCGGCGACGGCCTACGCGAAAACGGTGGGCATGCTCGATCTCGCCGGCGTACTCACCATGGAAAGCGCGGACGGCAGCATGCGTCCCCTCTACATCAGCGGCAACGACGTGGCCGACGCACAGCGCGCGGCGCTTGCGCTCCCTGCGCCGCCTCCGGGCGATGCTTTCGACGTGCGCACGGCAGCGGAAAGCCAGTTCCTCTTCCCGGGGGACAACACCGTGCTCGTTCGCGGAAACGGCAGGTATGCGCTGTCGCTGCCTTCGTCCGCAGCCCGCGTGCACATCGAAGTACGTGATGAAGACGATGTGCTGCTGCACACCTTCGACGGCAGCGCAGGCGATCACATGCTGCTCGATGTCGACGAAACGCGCATGCTGAAACTGCGTTCCCGCGTAGTCCCGGCAACCGCGGACGTCACGCTTGGAAACAACTATCCCAATCCCTTCCGGGCCACCGCACGCACGTTCATCCCGTACGCGCTTGCGCAGGATGGTTCGGTACGACTCACAGTGTATGACATGCTCGGACGCGAGGTGCGCACCCTGCTTCTCGCATCGCAGCGCGCCGGTTCGCATGTGGCGACCTGGGACGGCCTCGACGCCTCCGGCGCCGCCGTCCCGGCCGGGATGTACACCTACCGACTCGAGACGCCTGCAGGCGTTGTTTCCCGTACACTGTCGATTGTCAAGTAAAGGAGAGAGATCCATGAAACACACACGCAATATCATATTTGCCCTGCTCCTCCTGGCCGCCTCGGCGGCCGGGCAGGAGTTCCGGGGCGTCTCACTCGAGCTGATCGTCTCCAACGGAGAGGGTCGTGAGCAGG
>JAVVFP010000562.1:0-2404 GCA_032250495.1 Bacteroidota bacterium
CGAAGAGCAGGGCTGTCACCGTTCTGCCGACCCGTGCCGCGGCGGAGATGTGCAGCACGTCGGTGGCGGGATGCGGATACTGCGCAGTCAGGCGGAAGCCGTCCGCGGCCGACGGCATCGCGGCGTCAAGGGAGGCGTCCACTTCGATTTCAAAGGAACGCTGGCTTTTCCCGGCGCGATTGACGGCTTCGAAAAGGACGGTGTGCGCACCGACCTGCTGAATGGTCGGCGTCCATGAAATCCGGCCCGTCACGGGATCGATGCGCAGTCCTTCGGGACCGGCGTTGAGTGCGTAATTCGGTGCGGGATGGGCATCGACAGTGGGCTGCAGCGTGAACGCCCGCTCCGGGGCGACCACCTGTCCTTCTATCGGGGCGATGACGGGGGAGGTGTAAACTTCGAGCGTATAGCCCTGTTCGTCTGATCCCGCCGCGTTCGTGGCGCGAATGCGCACACTGTGCGGGCCCGCCTGCGCGCGCGTCGGCGTCCAGAACACGCTGCCGCGTCCGCCATCGATCAGCATGCCCTGCGGGGACTCGATGAGCGTGTACGAGGGCTGTGGCGTTCCGCTCGCCATCAGCTGGTAGGAATACTGTCTGCCGGCGACGGCCTCGGTGACGGGATTGGATACGATCGCGGGTGCGGCGCCTGCTGCCTGCACGGTGATCTCGTACGACTGCATGTCACTGCCCGCGCTGTTTTCCGCCACGACGACGACCTGCTGCTTCCCTTCCTGGCCCGCGGTCGGCGTCCACGAAATCTTCCCGCTCTGCCCGTCTATCGTCATGCCGGCCGGCGCCGTCTCCAGCCGATACAGCGGGGCGGGATCACCGAAGGCGTTGACGGTGTAGCTGTACGGAGCGCCGACGCGTGCGCTGGTCGGGGGCAGCGTGAGTATGGTCGGCGCGTTGCCCGCGAAGCAGCGGAACGCAAGTCCCGTGCTCGCATGCACCATGCATGTGAGCGTGTCGGCTGGAGCGATGAAGCGGAAGGACCAGTACTGTCCCTGGGGGATGTACTGGTTCGCGACGGGATTGTTGATCGTGAATGCGAGCGCTACGGAGGCGCCCGGATTGTTCTGCAGCCAGGTCCCGGCGCCACCGTCCTTCGAGCCCTGCAGCGCCTCGTCGGAATCCACCCAGGGTTCGATAAGCTGTGTGCTGCCGATGCTCACAGGGAAATACTGCGTGACGGTATCGACCGGGAGACGAACGGCCTGGACGCCGAGGATGGCGATCTTGACGCCGATGAAGAAGGTGGAGGAATCGAGTCCTGGGGAGTAGTAGCGATAGAGCCAGCCGGTGGCCCTGCCCGAGGCGAGATCCATCTCCAGTGAAATGCCCTGGTAGGAAAGACCGAAGAACATTGTATGCGTCAGTACCGCGTCCGTGGCGAAATCGCTGTGCGCCTTGCCGGTGACGGTGGGAAGAATTTCCTTGACGGTGACTTTCTCCAGTACCTGTGCCTGTGCGAACATCGGCAGGAGCAGGAGGGCGAAGAATGGTAGCAGTCGTTTCATGGTCCTGTGCGTGAAGTGGGTGAAAAGCGGCAACGGCAGCTGTGGACGCGGCCGCTGCAAACTACGAGCTTTTTCCGAAATATCCTGCGGAGGCGAAGGACGCCGGGATCAGCGCAGGAAGTGCAGCTTCATTGTGCGGGCGGACTCCGCCGTTTCCACGGCGACGAAGTAGGTGCCGGTGGAAAGCCGCAGTCCGACGGGCAGCGCCTGTAATCCCGGCTGCAGGCGGACCGCATTGATCTGCAGCACAACCTGTCCGAGTGCGTTGTGCAGGCGGACGCGCGCGTTGTCGAGCGGACGGTCGTGCAGCAGCGTGAATTGCAGCGTTCCGTCCCGAAGCGCGGCGCCGGCGATGTCCCACCGTGCAGGGAGGACCTCGGCGTCGATGTCGGCGGTGACGTCGCCGCTGTACGCGAGCGCATAGCGCGTATCCATGTCGAGCTGTGTGAGCGTACGACGCACGCCGTTCGGATAGTGTACCACCGTGCTGTCGATGCGCACGGCATTGCCGAGGCCGAAATGAAGTTCAAGGCTGTTGGTCGCCGCACGCGATCCGGCGGAGGACGTCGAGAGTGTGCGGGAGAACATGCGGCCGTCGGCGTACACGACCACGCGCGTTCCGAAGGCGTCCATGGTCACGCCGTCTTCGGGACTGCCGTGCAGGCGCAGTGCCAGCCAGCGACCCTCGCGTGGCAGATCGTTGCGGAACAGTCGGACGCCATCATGGGGACTGGCAACGAGAAGGTCCACATCGCCGTCGAGATCGTAATCCAGACGCGAGACCGTCCACGCACCGTGAATAACCGAACCGTAATGCCAGGTGCGGTCGAGGAGCTGGAATTCCGGCGCACCCTGGTTCATGTAGAGACGGGAGTAGCGTCCGGG
>JAVVFP010000563.1:0-2398 GCA_032250495.1 Bacteroidota bacterium
CGAGGAAGCCCTGCGGCGCCTCGAAGACCTGGCGGCGCGTACGGCCATCGACGTGGGCATCATCAACGCGGGCATGGGACAGTACGGTCCTTTCGCCGCCTCGCCGTGGAGGGATATCGAACCGCTGCTGCGCCTGAACATCGACGGGGCGCTCGCGACCGCCCGCGCATTGCTGCCCGGCATGCGGGAGCGCCGCCGCGGCAGCATCGTCCTCGTCTCCTCCACGCTCGGCAAGCGGGCGGTTCCCTACAACGCGGCCTACTGCGCCAGCAAATACGCGTTGCACGGTTTCAGCGACGCCCTCCGCCTCGAGCTGCGACCGTACGGCATCCATGTCGGCGTCGTCTGTCCCGCGCGCACGGACACGGACTTTTTCAGCAGGATGACCTACTCGGTCCCGCAGCAGAAAAGCCGCAACGTCCCTACCAGCAGTCCCGGCCGCGTCGCCGACGCCATCATCCGCTGCATCCGCCGCCGCCGCCGCGAAGTCGTGGTCAGTCCCGAAGGAAAACTCTTCGCTTTCGTCGGCAGCCATTTTCCGCGCCTGACCGACGCCATCCTGTTTTACAGCGTACCACGTCCAACAGAGCCATGATCACGAAACAGCATCTCCGCCTCATACTGTTTGATATCGACGGCACGCTCATTTCCACCAACGGAATCGCACGCACGGCCTTCGCCGAAGCAATCGAAGAGACCCTGCAGCGGGAATGCGCAGCCCACGGCTATGATTTCGCCGGCAAAACCGATCAGCAGATTTACACCGACATCATGGAACAGTCGCAGGTGGACGCGGAGACGCTCGCGCGTCTGCGCGAGAAAACCTTCGATGCTTTTTTCGAGAAGCTCGAACGGCGACTGACCCGGGAGAATGTCACCGTACTCCCCGGCGTGCGTGCGCTGCTCGCGGCGCTCGGCGAGGAGCAGGTGGCGACCGTCGCGCTGCTGACGGGGAACATGCTGCGCGGCGCACGTATCAAGCTGACTCCACCCGAACTGCTGCCGCATTTCTCCTTTGGCGCCTTCGGCAACGACGCCTTTCACCGTCACGAACTGCCCGCCATCGCCGTGGAACGCGCATACGACCGGACGGGTGCGACATTCAAGGCAAAGGACATCGTGATCATCGGGGACACACCGCATGACATCGACTGCGGACGACATCTGAACGTGCGCAGCATCGGTGTCGCCACCGGAGGATACAGTTATGAACAGCTCGCCGCACACAAACCGGACCATGTCTTCGAAAACCTGCTGGATATCGACCGCATTTTCGACGCGCTTTTCGATTGAATCGCTTCGTCCCGCATGCAGCGCCCTGCTGCTGTGCGTCGTCCTGCTGCTGCTCGTCACCCTTGGCTTCCAGGCACGGGCCCAGTCGGATTTCCCCTGGCGGAGCACGGTCTGGCAGGAGGATTTCGCCGCGTTCGATTCCTCCCCGTATTATCTCGGAAACGACAGCAGGCATGATGCCGCGAGCGGCAGCATGCTTCTGACACCGGAGGAAGCCGCGCGTTCAGGCCGCCTGTTCCTCACACGCCGCCTCCCGGTGGACTATTTCGACATGCGTTTCCGCGCCCGCTTCGGCGTGAACGCCGCCTTCAACGGCAGCGGGGCGGACGGCATCGTGCTGGTCTGCGCCGCCGTGTACGACTACCCTCCCAACGGCGGCGGGGCGCTCGACTTTGACGGCTGCCTGGGCTACGGCGTGGAATTCGACACGTATCAGAATCCCGACCGCAACGATCCCTCCCCCGAACATGTCGCGGTGCTCAAGGATCGCAGCGACAACCACCTGCATCATGAGACGCTCGTGGTGCCGACGGTCGAGGACGGCGGCTGGCATGACATCCTGGTCCGTTTCCGGAACGGCTATGTTGAGGCATGGCTCGACGGCGTGCGACGGCTTGACCACGACATCACCGCATTCTTTCCTTACGATGGCTACTTCGGCTTCACCTCCGCCACGGGATCCGCATTCAACGAGCATCGCATCGACGATGTATCACTGTCCATGCCCACCCGGCGCAGCACCGATTTCGGACTGCACGACGTCTGCGCGCCCGTCGTCATCGACAGCGTGCTTCGCGTACGGCACAATCACCCCGTCAGCGACGCGTTCACGGTGACGGATGCCGTGATTCGCAGCAGCACGCCCGGCGTGTTCTCGCTTCCGGCAAACCCGGCTCCCTTCCTCCTCACGCCGGCGATCGTGCAGGACCTGGCCGTCCGCGCGACCGTAACCGCACCGGGTTTGTATACCGGCATCCTGGAGCTGCGGGGCGACAACGGCGAGAGCGTAATCGACACCCTGCGTATCGAGGCAGATATCCCGCGCCTGCGCTTTTCTCCCCCGGCCGCAGATTTCCCGCTCACCCGTCCCGGCGACTCCCGCGAT
>JAVVFP010000020.1:0-13999 GCA_032250495.1 Bacteroidota bacterium
GTATATCCATACCGCAGTGAATCCGTTGAAGAACATTCTGTTCGCTATCGGCCTGTATTATTCAGGAAAATACACCACGAAAAAGCCAGGGACCGTGGGTTCGGAATTGCAGGGTGAAAGCAACTGAACCGAAACATGCACGCCGTCGATGTGCTTCCGTCCCGGCGTCCCTGTTGAAAAGACATTTTTTTTTCTATTTTGCGCACAGATTTCGCATCCGGAGCTGACGTACCGTTTATCCCATGCCGGACTACCGCCCGCCTCACTGCCACGACGGCCGCGGCTGGAGGCTGCGGATCATCGTCACAGAAAAGAGAGTGAACGCGCGTGCCTGAAAACACTACTGTCCTCATTCTCGTCATCGGTACCGTCGCACTGCTGAGCCTGGCAGTGGGCATTATCGCGATCATCATATTCCAGCAGCGGAAGATGTTCGCGATGCAGGAGAAAAATCTCGAACAGCTCGCCGAGAGCGAGAAGCGCTACCGGAAACTGGTCAAGCTCTCGCCCTTCCCGATGATGGTCGCCATCGGCAGCGACGTGGCCTACGTCAACGACGCCGGCATCAAGCTCTGCAGTGCGTCCAGCGACGAGGAGGTCAGGGCCCGCTCCATCTTCGATTTCATCACCACCGACTTCGAGCATCCGGAGCAGGACCGCATGCGGACGCTGCTCGAACAGGAAGACGAAATCTACAACGTCAAGGGACAGCTCGAGAGACTGGACGGACAGGTTATCGACATCGAGGTGACGGCCATTCCCATCACCTTCGATGACCAGGAAGCCAAGCATATCGTCATCCGCGATATCACACAGCAGGAACGTGATAAGGCGGAGCTGATCGCTGCCAAGGAGCGCGCCGAGCAGTCGGACAAGCTGAAGGACGCCTTCATCGCCAACATCTCGCATGAGATCCGCACTCCCCTCCATATCATCATCGGCTACAGCAACCTGATCACGAATGAGCTGGTCGGAAATCTGTACCCGGAAATGGACAGCTATTTCCAGGCCATACGCCGCGGGAGCCAGCGTCTGATGCGCACCGTCGAGCATATCCTGAACATCTCCAGCATACAGGTGGGCACGTTCTCGGTGCGTCCGGAGGAGATCCGGATTTCAGACCGCGTCGAGGAACTCGCGCAGGAGCTGAAATCCCTGGCCCAGAAAAAAGGAATCGCGCTCAATTTCACCACCGAATGTCCAGCGGCCATCCTCTATGCCGATCGCTACTGCATCGACCAGGCGGTGAGCAACGTGGTCGACAACGCGATCAAGTTCACGAAAATCGGTTCGGTGGACGTCCGCGTCTACTGCGTCGACCGCCGCGTGTGCATCGAGATCAAGGACACGGGCATCGGCATGTCACCCGAGTACCTGCCCAAGGTGTTCAGCGTGTTTTCACAGGAGGCATCCGGTTATACGCGTCCGTTCGACGGTCTCGGACTCGGCCTTTCCCTGACCAAGAAATACGTCGAACTCAACCGCGGCTCCATAACGGTGAAGAGCCGCAAGGGGAAAGGCACGACGTTCACGCTGCAGTTCCTTGCCGATATGGTCGAGGAAAGCGTCATCCCAGAGGAAGAGCGCGTACCGGAACATGTTCCCATCGAGCCGCTGCCGCGCAGCGACAGCGACGAGGGACTGTTTACCGTGCTTTTTGTCGAGGACGACGAGGAGACGCAGGAGTACATGGCATCGCTGCTTGCGCGCGAGTACAACCTGCGCATCGCTTCGACGGCTGCATCCGCCTGGACCATACTCGAAAGCACGCGCATCGACCTTGTACTTATGGATCTCTCCCTGCAGGGGGAGGAGGACGGCATTTCGCTCACGCGGCGCATCCGGCGCGACGAGCGCTTCAGCGGCACACCCATCATCGCCGTCACCGCCCATGCATTTCCGAAGGACCGCATACAGAGCCTCGAAGCCGGCTGCAACGCCTACTTTTCCAAACCGTTCCAGATCGAGGAACTCAAGCGATCGATGGAAGGCTATCTCGCCAGCAGCGGCACGTCCTCATAATTTCCTTGCCACGACGATAATACCCTTCACCGACTGCACGGCGTTGTCCGCGGTGTCGAGCAGGTCGAGCAGCGCCACGTACGGTCCGATGCGCACCCTGCGACCCGCGTCGTCGAGTCCGTCCCACGTGATGTCCAGCCGCGAAGCCATGGGCGCACCGGCGAGCAGTGTACGCACCAGTCGACCGTGAATGTCGTATATCCGCAGCCGCGCATGCTGCACCGCCGCGTCGGCGCGACAGCTGATGGTACAGAAATCCTCATAACCGTCCCCGTCCGGTGAAAACGGCAGAGGCGCGATGACCAGCGAGGCATGCTCCGGTACGCCGTCGTGCCAGGATGCGGCGAAGGTGCTGTTCGCAGCGCCGGGTGTGCCGCCGGACGGAGCGGTACAGCTGCTCCAGGACTGCGCACCGTTCGACGGCAATTCGGGGTGCAGGCGTTCGAGTGAGCGGCCGCGGGTGTCCACCACGAAAGGGTGATGCCATTCCGGCTCGTATGCGCAGCTGTCGAGCGTGCCGCCGCCGTCGTCACGCAGCAACACCGCGTCCCCGTCGTTCGCGAGTCCGAGCGATGCGCGACCGAGTATGCAGAGCAGCAGCTCCGCGCTCGCTTCCATGGCGGGGAAGCGGGTAAGAATGGACGAATCGGCAGCCACGACGAGCATGCCGCCAGGCGGCAGGCGTCGGGCGGAGGCCGGGAGCCGGAAGTCGTCGAAGCCCTTTGTCGTGGCCACCGACAGCGTCAGCCGCGTGACGGAGATGCTGTCGTCGTGACGGGAAAGAATCTCCACCCATTCGCTGCCGTCCGTCAGCGGCTCGTACATGATTTCATTGAGGCGCAGCGCCCCGGGCGGCAGCGGCTCCCGGGGCACGAAGGCCACGCTGTTGCGCGCACACGGCGTGCCGCCCGTTGCGTCCGTGCACGGAAGCCAATTGCTCTTCTCCGGTGGTTTCGCGACATCGACGCGTTCGAGCGAGACGCCTTTGTCGCCAAGCCAGGAAGCTGCATAATACGCCGAGTCGATCACCGTGCCCCCGGAGTCGCGGAGAACGATGTCGTCCCCGCTGTTGTTGAGTGAAGGAAGCGAAGGCAGCAGCAATGCGCTGTCGGACGAGAGCGTCCATCGCGTCCCGGGCGGCCAGGCCTCGGTCAGCAGCAGGCGTCCCCCGGCCGCGACCCTGCCCGTATCACCGAGGACGATGCGTTTTCCCGTGCGGTCCTCGATGCTCCACCCCTTCAGCGAAACCGCCGCCGGACCAGCGTTGTACAATTCCACCCATTCCGCTTCGCCGCTGAGCGGAACGGCCATCATTTCGGTGATGCGAAGCTGCTGCGCACGGCAGGTGAGCGAAGCGCAGATAAACAGTACTGCAAGAATTGGAACTTTTTTCCGCATGATGTGTCTCCCTGTATGTACGATCATGTACGCGGAACATACGACGCCCCCGGGCTTCGTCGCAGTGCAAAACGGGTGCACCAGGAGCCGTGTGCGGAATTGATGAGAAATCCCATATTCCGGATTTCGATCTTGACTCTGGTGGGATTTCCCTTTACATTTTACATCGAAACAAACTCTGCATGATGTCATGAAAAGAATTTTCAGCGTACTCGTCATTCTTCTCCTCGTTTCCGCGACTGCCTTCAGCGGCGCCTTCCTTGATTTTTTCAATGGACGCAGCGACGGCGACAACATCGTGCTCGAGTGGAAGACGCGCTCGGAAAGCAACCTCCAGCGCTACGAGATTCAGCGGAAGGCAGGACAGGACGGCGATTTCGTCACCCTCTCCACCGTCAACCCGAAGGGATCGAATTCGCTGTATACGTACATCGATCGCTCCGCCTACAAGGCGACGCAGAGCATCTACGTCTACCGCCTGAAAATCGTGGAAAGCGCGGGCAGTCCCGCGTCCTTCTCCAGCGAGATCACGGTGTCACACAGTGTCAGCAGCGTGAAGCGTACCTGGGGAAGCATCAAGGCAATGTTCCGCTGAATCTTCCTCAGCGACAGAAACTGTGAGGGCATGCCGCAAGGACATGCCCTTTTTTCGTATACAGGGGTAATTCTATGACACGCAGCCGCCTGCTCGCTTTTGCGCTTTTCATTATTATTGCCATCACCGGCTGCGCCTCGATGTCGCCGACCACAGGCGAGAATACCCAGCCCTTCATCCGCGTATGTGTCGCCGAGCGCAGCACGGATATCACGCTCCGTATCGGGGAGGGGAGCGTGCTCGAAACGGCGACGCGGACTTTCTCGCTGGAGGGACATGAGCAGCTGCGCTGCGCGCTGGAGGACGACGGCGCCATGACGGTGTTCATGGACGGGAAGGAAGCGCGCAGCTTCCGCGGAGCCTTCCGCTGCTATTCCCGCAACCCCGGGACGCGCGTTCACTTCGAGGATCGCAGCTACGGGGACACCCTGCTGCTCGCCTCCGACGGCCGCGTCCTGTACCTGGTCAATATCCTGCCGCTGGAATCCTACCTCAAGGGAGTGGTGCCGCATGAAATCGGACGTAACCGCACGGCGGAGGAAATCGAGGCCGTGCGCGCCCAGGCCATTCTCGCGCGTACGTATGCGCTGAGGAAAATTTCACTTCCCCTCACCCGTCTCTTCGATGTGTACGACGACACGCGGGACCAGGTGTTCGCCGGGGCGGACCAGGGAGACGATCTCGCCTCCGTCGCAGTGGACCAGACCAGGGGCCGCGTGATCGCCTTCAACGGCCAGCTGGCCGAATGCTACTACCACTCCACCTGCGGGGGACGCAGCGAAGCGTCCTCCCTCGTCTGGCAGCGTCCGCAGTCGCAGCCCTGGCTGGTCGGCGTGCGCGATCGCGGACGGGATGGCGATTACTGTAGGATCTCACCGTCCTACCGCTGGTCAGTGCAGTATGAACGCCTCACGCTGGAGAACATGCTGCGCACGTTTCTCCCCGCCGCAAACGACGCCATACGCGAGGAAGATCTCCCCCGGGAAAACTGGCATCTCCTCGACCTGAACATCATCAAACGCATGCCTTCCGGCAGGGTGGCCACGCTGCAGGTCGTCATGGGGAACAGGGCCCGCCAGCGTGCCTACTACGTGCACGGCGACAATGTGCGCAAGATTTTCCGCGGCGAAGACGACCGACCGCTGCGCTCGGCTCTCATCGATATCGATATTTCACGCGACCGGCAGCGGTGGATTCGCCGCGTTCGCATCGACGGCGGCGGCTCCGGCCACGGCGTCGGCATGTGCCAGTGGGGCGCCATCGGCCGGGCCCGGGAGGGCGATGCGCACAGCCGCATCCTCCACGCGTATTTCCCCGGTACACAGATTCTGCGTCTCTACTGAGGGCATGGATCCGGCTGAAAGGAAAGCGCTGTAAAGAGGGTAAATTGTAGGTTTTTCACAATTTTCGTACTTTTACTACTTGGTATAGTCTTGTAATAACATTTGTCTGGAGTCCCCATGGCGAAACCACTGAGTATCCTCTTCGTTTCCAGCGAAGTTGTTCCTTTCGCCAAAACCGGCGGTCTCGCCGATGTTTCTGCAGCGCTCCCGCAGGTCATACGTGAATTGGGACATGATATCCGCATCATCATGCCCAAGTTCGCTGCTGTCAGTGACCGCAAATTCAAGATACACGATATCAAGCGTCTCACGGACATGCCCATCGAGCTCGGTGACCGCACGTTTCTGGGCAGCGTGAAATCCAGTTTCCTGACCAACATCAAGACCAAGGTTCAGGTGTATTTTCTCAGCAACGAGGAACTGTACTGCCGTTCGGACCTGTATGTCGACCCGAAGACCAAGGAGGCCTGGCCCGACAACGACGATCGCTTCATCTTTTTCTGCCGGGGCGTTATTCAGACCCTGATCCTGCTGGGCTGGAAGCCTGACATCATCCATCTCAACGACTGGCAGTCCGCGCTCATCGCCGCGCTGATCAAGACTGAATATGCCGACGAGCCGCTGTTCAAAAACACGCACATCGTGTTCACCGTCCACAACGCGGCCTACCAGGGCATTTTCCCCGCTGCATCCTTCGAGAAAACCGGTCTCCCCGCCAGGGCCTTCAAGTCCGAGGGCGTGGAATTCCACGGGAACGTGAATCTGCTCAAGGCGGGACTGATGTACGCCGACCAGATCACCACCGTGAGTCCCACCTATGCAAAGGAAATTCGCGGAAGCAAGGATTATGGGTATGGACTCGAGGGCGTGTTCAAGAAAAAGGCGCGAAAGACACTCGGCGTACTCAACGGCATGGACATCACGGTATGGAATCCGGAAGTGGACACGCTGATACCGGAAACCTATACCGCGGACACACTGGAGAAAAAGCAGGAAAGCAAGAAGGCCCTCTGCGCGCACTTCAAGCTGCCCTACGACCCGACCGTCCCTGTGATCGGCATCGTCTCCCGCCTCGCCGACCAGAAGGGCTTCGACCTCATCAAGGAGAAGCTTGCCGACCTGATGAAACTCGACCTGCAGATCGTTGTCCTCGGATCCGGGGAGAAAAAATACGAAGAGCTCTTCTCCAAGGCCGCAAAAAAATACAAGAAGAAAATCGGGGCACACATCGGCTTCGATGACGACCTGGCACATTTGATCGAGGCCGGCAGCGACATGTTCCTGATGCCGTCGAAGTACGAACCCTGTGGCCTCAACCAGATGTACAGCCTCCGCTACGGCACACTGCCCATCGTGCGGGCGACGGGCGGACTCGCAGACACGGTCGAGGACCTCAGCGAGAAGCCGAAGTCCGGCACTGGTTTCGTGTTCTCCGACTATAAATCCGGGCAGATGCTCGACGCGGTCAAGCGCGCGCTGACGGCGTTCAAGGACGAAAAAACCTGGCAGGCGGCCATGAAACGCGCCATGAAAAAGGACTTTTCCTGGGATGCATCGGCGAAAAAGTACGTTGACCTGTACAAGAAACTTCTCAAGAAAAAATAACGCATCGCGCATGTTGCGCTGATACACGGCTCATCAGTGGTGTGAAAATCGTCCGTGGAATTCTCCCTTGCCGAGGATTGGAGAGAAATCGTATTTTGATCACTTATCACGGCCGGGATCGATCCCGGTGAGCCCGTGCACTAATCGGAACATGAGTCATTTGCGTACTTCCCTCTTTCTCACCGTCATCCTGGCACTGTCCCTCGCGGCCTGCCAGAACGATCCGGATCCGACCGGCATCGGTCTTATCCCGGACGGCGACGTCATCGGCGCGGAACGCTTCGACAGCGCAGCCGACGACGCGCAGATCCGTAATTCCTCCTTCACCTCCCCGATACCCGCAGCGGCTGCGACCTCGCTGCTGATCGGCGAAGCGGACGGCTACAGTGCGAAGGCCCTGGTCCGCTGGTATCAGATCGCGGATACCATCGGCAACCGCGGACGAATCGTCTCTGCGTCCCTGCGGCTGTTTTCGAAGCCGGGACATATCGGCGACAGCAGCGCCGCGATGGAGATCTCCGTCCGGGAAATCAAGGGCTTCTGGTCCTCGTTCACCTTCACGAGCGACAGTCTTGCCTCCCTCGACTATGCCCGGGAATCGAGCGGTACGGTCACGACCGTGGTCGGCGGCGCCGACTCGGTGGAAATTCCGCTCGACAGCGTCCTCGTGCGCAAGTGGCTGGTATTGATGAACGAGAAGCGATTCACGGAGAATTACGGCGTTCTGCTCGAGGCTAGCGGGGGACTGCGCGCCTTTCGCTCCGAGGACGGCGGACGAGCGCCGGAACTCTCGATCGTCATCGAAGAGAACGGTCTGCTCGATACCCTCATCGGCACGAGGGTCGAGGATACCTACGTCGCTACCGGACCGGACTTCCCCCCGACAACGGACATCAGCGTGCACAGCGGACTCGTCCAGCGCAGCAGATTGTTTCTCGATGTCTCCGGCATTCCGGGCGCATCCATCGTCAACTATGCCTCGCTGTACCTGCGCATCGACCGCAGCCGCAGCAGCGCCGGCTTCAGTGCTGCGGATTCCGTGCTGATATACCAGAGTTACGACAGTACCGACAATACGCTCGAAGGCAGCGCCCTGCTGACCCGCGTGGATGAAAACGATCCCGACTTGCTCATCGCCGAGGGCGTCATGCTGACGCGCGCGGTGCAGACCTGGGTCAACGGCAAAGGCAATCACGGCCTGCTGCTCGCGGCCTGGGCCGAAAACAGCGAACTCGAGCGTCTCACACTCTACGGCGCCGAAGCGGACAGCACACGCCGTCCCCGACTCGTCGTCACCTACACATCGAAACCCTGAGCCGATATGAAACGCTTTCTCCTGCTCCTATTTCTTTTCCCCGGGATCGTTTCGGCACAGAACGGAGGCACCATCGAGTCCCGCTATGGCATCGGCGAACTCGACCTGATGGCCACCGCGCGGCAGCGCGCGATGGGCGCCGTCACCAGCGCCCTCTCCTCCGGGACCGACGTCAGCCTCACCAATCCCGCAGGATGGTCCATGGTCGAACAGCTGCGCCTGCAGGGCGGACTCACCCTCGAGCATCTCTCGATGGAACGCGGTGACGCCTCCTCCAACAGCGGGGCGGTCAAAGGCTTTCAGTTCGTTTTTCCCCTCGAGGACAGCTGGAAACTCAGCCTCGGGACCGCCGTGCTACCCGTGAGCCGCTCCTCCTACAAAACCACCGCCATCGGCAGCGTTGAGGGAGAAGATTACACGACGACCTATGAGGGCTCAGGCGGCGTCTCTCTTTTCCGTGCCGGCCTCGCCATCGAAGCGCTGCCGCATCTGCGTGTCGGCCTGTCCTATCAGTACTATTTCGGGACCATCGATCAGGACTGGGAATTGAAATTTGCCAATGGCAGCTATTTCACCTCGCGGCAGACCCGCGCCACCAGTCACTCCGGTTCCGGTTTGCTCGCCGGACTGCTCTACGACGGCATCCGCGACCTGACCATCGGTATTACCGTCCATCCCGCCACCGAACTGCAGGCGAGCCGCAACCTGCTCCTGCAGTATTCGACACGTGACTCGACGCTCGCAGGGAAAAGCGGCATACAGGACTACCCGCTGCTCTTCCAGGTGGGCGCCGCCTACCAGCTTTCCGAGAAAATTCTCGTCGCGGCTGAATACTCCACGCAGGACTGGACAGATGCGATCGTATTTGACCGGAAACAAAACGAGCTCGGTCTGACGTATAAACTGGGAGCCGGCGTCGAATGGCAACCATATAAAGACGAACTCGGATATCGCGCCCTCGCAGAAACCGCCTTTCGTATGGGTTTCTACTACCAACAGCCCTATTTGATGATCAATGATGACGTTTCGAAGGAATATTTCATTACCGCCGGTGCCGGTTTCCCCATTTTCGGTGGCAATCGCGGAGATTTCGCCCTCGAGTACGGCTGGCGCGAAGGAAACAGCGACCTTCTGGGCAGACAGAACATCATACGCGCATCCGTTACGATCAGCGTCGGCGAATCGTGGTTCAAAAGAAACAGTGACAAATGACTCTTCGATTTTGACCCTGGAGGCATCCATGCATCGACTCATGAAAAAAGTCCTCATGCTCGCCGTACTCCTCCTGCTTGCGGCCCCACCGTTTACGGCGGTCGCGCAGGACAGCGGTGGGGACGAGGACACCGAACGCCTGCTCCGGCGAAACTGGAGCCTCTTCCTCGAGTATTACAAGACGGAAGATTTCAAGGCAGCGAAGCGCGCCGGCTGGGAAATTCTCTCCCTCGATCCCGCACGCTTCAGGACCTTCCACACGAAAATGGTGGACATCTACGACTCGCTCGCCACACGTGCCGAGACACCCGAAATGAAAACCGCGTACGCGGATACTGTGCTCTGGCTGATCGACAACGGCATCGAAAACTTTCCCGACAAGCGGGAAGAATTCAGCCTTCTGAAGGGCTACCAGCTCGAGAGGCATTACACCGGACGCGACAAGGAAGCCATAGAGGCCTATGAAACGGGCATCAAAAACGATTACGCGACCGCGGATCTCTACTACCTGCTCCGCCTGGCGGTGCTCTATGGCAACGATCCCGCCACCAAGGGCGAGGCCGTGAAAGTCCTTCAGGCCATTCTCCTGCGCGACCCCAACAATCCCACCGCACAGTCGCTGATGAAAAATCTCATCAGCGATCCCGACGAGTACATCGGTATTCTGCGTGACGCCTACTTCGCGGATTCGGATAACCGTCAGAAGCTCTACGAGCTCGCAAACGGCTACTATGAGATGGTGCAGAACTACGACAGCGCCGCCGTGTACTTCCAGAAACTGACCGCGATCGACGGGTCGGTGAAGAATTACTGGGAACGCTACGCCGCGTCGCTGCTGTACATCGGCGACTACGCGAAGGCCTCCGAGGCCTACAAGAAAGTCACCGAGCTGGATCCGGAATCCAAGGAAGCGTGGCTCAACTATGCACGCTCGGTGCTGCAGGGCGGAAGTTTTTCCGAGGCGCGACAGGCGGCGGAAAAAGCCGCGGACCTGGACCCGGAATGGGGTGCGCCGCATATGGTCATCGCAAATGCCTATGAAGCCGCCGTGCAGAACTGCGTCGAACGCACACGGGGTGGCTGGGACAAGATGAAGGTGATCGACAAGCTGATGTACCTGCTCGCACAGTCCGAGTACGCCCGCGCAGCGCGTGATCCCCAGTACGAAGCCCAGGCAAAGGCCCGTTCCGGCGCGCTGAGCACGCTCACGCCCACGGCCGAGGATCTTTTCGTCAACAAGATTCCTCGCGGCAAGCCCTACCTGATCAACAAGGACTGCTACGGCTGGGTCAGCCGCAGCGTCGTACCGTAATCACAGGAATACAGGCGAAAGGAACGCGTATGATCGCCCTCGCATCGGATCACGGCGGCTACCAGTACAAGGAGCGCAGCAAGGCGTTGCTCGACGAACTCGGTCTCGCATGGAAGGATTACGGGACGCACAGCGCAGACAGCGTCGACTACCCGGACTTCGCGCACGCCGCCGTGCGGGGCATACTCGACGGCAGCTGCGACCGCGGCATCTTCATCTGCGGCACCGGTATCGGCATCAGCCTCGCCGCCAACCGCCACCGGGGTATCCGCGCGGCCGCCTGCCAGATCCCCGAAGCGGCACGGATGTCCCGCCTCCACAACGATGCCAACGTGCTCGCCCTGGGCGAGCGGCTCGTCGACTGGGACACCGCGGCGACGATCATACGCCTCTGGCTGGAAACCCCCTTCGAGGGCGGCCGTCATGAACGGCGCATACACAAGATCGAAATCGAAGAGTAAAAAGAACGTCCCCCCGAAACCGGGGGGACGTTGCTTTTCAGGCCTGCGGGATGATTCCCGGCGTCGTGTTCGTGCGCATCAGCCCATGCCCATGCCACCAAGCGCGAGCGTGACGGCCGTGAAAGCGATATAGAGAGCGAATGCCGTGATCATCGCCTTCGTGCGGGACAGCATCGCGACATTTTCCAGGCCGATGCCGACGACCCAGGTGGCCCAGATGGCGATGGGATTGAGCAGCATCAGCATTTTCATCCCCATTCCCAACGTCGTCATGTCGCCGCCGACGAAGAGAATCGGACTCAGGTTGACGAACATCGATCCGGTCGCGTAGCTCAGCAGCAGGGATACGAGCTGGTCGAGTATGCTGATGAAATTGCTCAGGCCGAGTATCGAGAGAATTGCCGTGTAGCCGACCTCTCCTCCCAGCGCGAATTTCACCACCAGCCAGTAGAAAAGCGCGACGATGAAAAAGACGATGAAATAACCGATCGCTCCCGAGATGGCGCCGAACACGCCGTACAGACCGGACATGCTCTCCATCTGCGATCGAATGCGATCCGCCTCTTCCTGTGTGATCTCACCGGAATCCACCTGTTTCTGTATCGCTTCCGTCTGTGCATCCATGATCTGCGCGACGGCTTCGGGGTTGGAAAAACGCGCCAGCGTGGCGCCAGCGATTACGATCATGAGGATGAGCACCGGCAGCA
The DNA here is from genome assembly GCA_032250495.1 of Bacteroidota bacterium. Taxonomy (GTDB): domain Bacteria; phylum Bacteroidota; class Ignavibacteria; order SZUA-365; family SZUA-365; genus BM516. The sequence continues at coordinate 11,971 of JAVVFP010000020.1, forward strand.
GCCAGTCGGACGTGCGTGGACCGACGGCACGGACATTCGCGAAGGTCGCGGAGGGTTCGGTCAGAATGCCGATAAACTTGTCGCTGAAGGATAGTGGTTCAACGGGGGGTGGTGCGTCACTGGTACGGCCCATTTCTTCGGGCCGGGGATCCTGTGGTACCGAAGCGTCATTCATGCGTGCACTCCTCGGAGTATTGATATGACAGTGCGAAAATGGAATCGTGAGAAAAGTACGGCTCTTTTCCGCTACTGGCAAGGCGGACTGCGACGGTGGGGATGCTGCGCGAGGTCGCGCTCGCGGAACGCCGGAGCGATGTGTACGCTGCGCGGCGTCGTGCTGCGACCGCCGGTGATGTGAAATCGGGTCGATTATGTGTCCCGCTTTGCGCTATATTCCCCGTATGTATGAACGAATCGGGTGTCCCATGAAGCTGACTTCTTTACTCGTCCTCATCCTCCTCGCCGCACCCCTGCAGGCCCAGTGGCAATGGCTGAATCCGCTGCCGGAAGGCAATGAATTTTACGACGCCGTATTCACCGACGCGCAGAACGGCTGGATCGTCGGTGGCAATGGCGCGCTGCTGCGTTCCACCGACGGCGGGAATACATGGAACTCGCAGGACAATATCCTTCGCACAACGCCTTTCCTCGGCCTGAGCATCGTGTTCTCCGATGCGCAGACCGGTGTCATCGCCATGAACAACGGACTGATGCTGCGCAGCACCGACGGGGGACAGGAATGGAATCTCCTGCCGCGCACGGGCATGGCGCTGCAGAAACTGCGCCTGGCGCCGGACGGTTCGCTCTGGGGCGTCGGCAGTCTCGGAGCCATTGCGCGCTCGACCGACGGCGGCGCCACGTGGAATCCCTTCGCCACGGGCATCAATACAGTCGTTTTCGACATCGATTTCCCTGACGCGCAAACGGCGGTGGCAGTCTGCGGTGGTGGGGTCATCCTGCGTTCCACCGACGGCGGCATCAACTGGCAGAGCCATGATGCTCCGATCACGACGGATCTCTCCGCGGTGAGTTTCCGCAACGCTGCCGACGGCTTTGCGGTGCAAAGGCCGAAATACCTGCTGCGCACGACCGACGGCGGACAGAGCTGGACGGACACTTCCTTCACCGTCAATGAACTGCTGGACGTTTCCTTTGTGGACGAGCGGAACGGCTGGCTGGTCAGCAACAGTCCCGGCTCCGTGTTCAGGACCACCGACGGGGGCATGAGCTGGCAGTTCGTCGCCGTCGAGCAGCCGCGGCGCTTCACCTTTTCCGCTGTTTACGCGCGCGATGCGCAACACGTATTCCTTCTCGGCACCGGCGGAGCGGTTTTCTCGACCAGCGACGGTGGGACGACGTGGACGCAGCACGGATCGGCGTTCACCCGGACGCACCTGCACGGCGTGCGCGCTGTCAGCGATTCCGCCGCCTGGGTGTTCGGCGAGGGTAGCGCCTTTTATACCAGTGATCGCGGCAGTTCGTGGAAAGGCAGCGATACGATTTCCCTCCCGGGCTTTCGCTCCGGGTACGCCCTCAGCGACACGCGCATTATCGGTACCGGGTCGCAGGGGCAGGTCATGCTTTCCACGGACGCGGGACAGAGCTGGAGCGTGCAGACGCTTTCCACTCTCGGACAAATAGAGGAAATCGATTTCGTCGACGCGAACACCGGCTGGCTCGCGGGCGCACACGGCACGATAGCGCGCACGACCGACGGCGGTGCGACATGGACGGAATTCGACACCGGCACGGACCACGATTTCAACGGGGTGGCGGCGCTCTCTGCCGACGCGGCCTACGTGACGGGGAACGGGGGTGTGATTTTCCGCACGACGGACGGCGGGGTGACATGGACGGAGCAGACGACGCCCGTGAACACAAACCTGCAGACCATTGAATTCGTCTCCGCCACCGAGGGGTGGGCCGGGGGACAGCTGGCGCTGCTGCATACCACGGATGCGGGTGCGACCTGGTCCGCCGTCTCGAAGCTCGTCGGACTCGACGTCATCTACGATATCAACTTCATCAA
>JAVVFP010000564.1:0-2394 GCA_032250495.1 Bacteroidota bacterium
GTCGTCTCCCGACATCGACACCTTGCCTTCCTTCACGATGCCGTTCTTGTAGGCGTAGTTGTTGAGCGCGCGCGTCAACGCCGTCTTGAACCCGACGAGATGCGTTCCACCCTCATGCGTGTTGATGTTGTTGACGTAGGTAAAAATGTTCTCCGAGTAGGAATCGTTGTACTGGAAGGCCAGTTCGACCGGAGTCTGATCGCGCATGCCCTCGACGAAAATCGGTTTTTTCATAAGGGAATTCCGATTGGCGTCGATGTACTGCACGAAGTCCTTGAGTCCACCCTTGAAGTGGAACACCTCTTCCTCCGCGTTCCGCTCATCGCGCAGCGTGATCTTGATGGTCTTGTTGAGGTAGGCGAGTTCGCGCAGGCGCTCCTCGAGGATTTCGAAACGGTAGTCGATGGTCTTGAAAATCTCGGAATCCGCGAAGAAGGTCGTCTTCGTTCCGCTGTCCTTTGTCTTGCCGAGTTTCTTGATCTCATGGTCCGGAGCGCCGCGCGTGTAGCGCTGCTGGTACACCTGGCCTTCGCGGGACACTTCCACGACGCACCATTCGGACAGCGCATTGACCACGGAAACGCCGACGCCATGTAGTCCGCCGGACACCTGATAGGTTTGCTTGTCGAACTTGCCGCCGGCGTGCAATGTGCACATCACCACTTCCAGCGTACTTATTTTCTTCACCGGATGGGGGCCCACCGGGATGCCACGACCATTGTCTTCGACCGTGACACTCTGATCCTTGTTGATGGTAACGCTGATCGTGTCGCAGAAACCGGCCAGCGCTTCGTCGATCGAGTTATCGACCACCTCGCTGACGAGATGATGCAGACCGCGCACGCCGATGTCGCCGATGTACATGGCGGGACGCTTGCGCACTGCCTCGAGTCCTTCGAGGACCTTGATACTGGTTTCTGAATACTGGCGCGCCTGGACTTCCTGTTCTTTTGTCATGATCGTCTATGAAAGATGTGATTGAATCATTTACCAATACAGAAACGGCTGAAAATGCTGTTGAGGATGTCGTCGGTCGTGACGGCCCCGATGATCTCTCCGAGAGCATCGATGCTCCGGCGCAGTTCCGCAGCCAGCACTTCCTCGGTCATGCCGGCGGATGCAGCGTCCCGCGCTTGTTCGAGCGCCGCGATGCCGCGGCGCAGGCAGTCGGCATGACGGACGTTGGTGACGAGTACCGATCCCTGCTCACTGCCGCCGCGCAGGTCGCGCGCGAGCGCCGCGAGACGAAGAGACAGCTGCGCGAGTCCGTCCCCGCGGAGCACGGAAATGACCGCACCGTGCGATTCGAGTGCCGCCGCCGTTGCCGGCTCCATGAGATCGCTCTTGTTGAAAACCAGCAGCACTTCGCCGCGGTCCGACTCTTCTGCGAGCTGCGCGTGCATCGATGCGCACCCATCGTATCCCTGGCGGGCATCGGCAAGCAGGCAGACGATGTCGGCGCTTCGCAGGGTTTCACGGCTGATGGCGATGCCTTCCTGCTCGATGACGTCCTCGCTGCTGCGCAGTCCGGCGGTGTCGATCAGCCGAACGTACTCGCCGTGCAGCAGTACCGCTTCCTCGATATAATCCCGCGTCGTTCCCGGCAAGTCCGTCACAATGGCGCGGCGCATGCCCAGGAAATGGTTCAGCAGGCTGGATTTCCCGACATTGGGCGCGCCGACCAGGGCAATGCGCGCACCGTCACGAATGATTCTTCCTTCCGCGTAGCTGTCGAGCGCCCTGCGGAGCTGCCGCTCCGCTTCGGCGAGCAGTTCGGCGATCTCCGCGGCGGAGAGGAATTCCACATCATCCTCGACGAAATCCAGGCTCAGCTCCAGCATACCGGCGGCGTGCATGAGACGGTCGCGGATATCGGAGACGTAGCGCGAGAGCCGTCCCTCGAGCTGCTGCAGCGAAGCGCGATGCGCCTCGTCCGTCTGCGCATGAATGAGATCCGCGACGGCTTCGGCCTGCGAGAGATCCATTTTGCCGTTCAGGAAGGCGCGGCGCGTAAACTCTCCCGGTTCGGCGTGCCGGACGCCCTCGTCGAGCACGCGCTGCAGAACGCGTTTCGACACGACGCTGCCGCCATGGCAGCTGATTTCCACGCTGTCCTCCCCGGTATAGGAACGTGGTGCCCGGAACACCGTCACCAGGACTTCATCAAGCAGTCCTCCCTCCCGGTCCCGGACGAAGCCGTGATGCACGGTGTGCGTGGGGGCGCTGCGAAGGTCCGTTCCATCGAAGAGCGATGCGGCGATGTCAATGGCCCCGGCACCGGAAATCCGCAGCACGGCGATTCCGGCAGTACCGGGGGGCGTCGCGATCGCCGCGATGCTCTCCTGCCCTGCGTCCGCGTGTCCCGGGATCTGCGTCATCGCAGTCGAAGCTCCT
>JAVVFP010000021.1:0-13960 GCA_032250495.1 Bacteroidota bacterium
ATCGTAACGCGCACTCAGATACGGCAGTATGGTCTTTTCATAGAGCGCGATATAGTCCGCTGTCTTGTGGCGGTATGTGCGGCCGGGGTAGCCGAGTATGAATACGAAATCGTCCTTGCTCACCCCTTCGGGAGCCACCTTGATGTGGCGCTTGGGGATGAAAGGAACGTTCTCCTCCGCGTAGGCGGCGGTGCTGCCGTCGGGGGCGACATAGGCGCGGAGAAAAGAGAAGTCGCCGGTGTGCCGGGGCCAGATCCAGTTGTCGACTTCGCCGCCGTAGTTGCCGACGCTGAGAGGCGGCACGTACACCAGGCGCACGTCACGGATGATGCGATAGGTGAACAGCACGTAGGTTTTTCCAGGGAACATTTCGGACACTTCGCAGGAGATGTTCTCGCGCCCGTTTTCTTCTTCGGTCGCGAGCGTGCGCATTTTCTCGCGAATGGCGTCGCTGCGTTCGGCCGGAGTCATGAAATCTTTCACTACGGCAAGGACTTCATCGGATACGTCACGGTAATCCTCGGTGATGCGGCAGACGTAGCCTTCGGCCGGCAGCTCTTCCTCCCGTGTGAAGGCAGTGAAGCCTTCGCGGAGATAATCGTGTTCCGGCGTACTGGCCGCCGTCACACCCGCGAACGCAATGTGGTGATTCGTGAGTATCAATCCGTCGGGGGAAACGAATTCCCCGGTACCGCCACCGACCTGGCAGATGGCATCGACCAGGCTGACGCCGTCGGGATTGTAGATTTCGGAAACGGGAATCTCCAATCCTTTCGACTGCAGATCGAGGCGGGAGATTTCACTGAGCGGATACATGCCTTCGTCCGCGGTCAATGACGCGGCGACGAGCAGGGTAACAGCGATGAGAGAGGAATACAGGATACGGCGAATCATGTGTTGAGGCCTCCGGGATACAAGCGATACAATACGCACACCGCGTGCGGGACCTGTAAGATACGGAAAATTCGCGGGGGCCGGCAACGCGGGGGTTTACAGTTTCGGGAAGTCCCCTCGCATCCACGACGACAGGGAAACGGCCCGCTCGACAGCGCAGCGATGCGCAGCCGAGCGGGCCGTGTCACAGCGAATGTCGCCGGGTCAATTCACGAACTGATCCGCATAGTACTTCGCGGTCAGCTTCTCCCCGGTCGCCTTTTCGATCATGTCATTCCAATGCATGGTTGCGCCGGGTTTGAACACCTTGTCCACCAGGTAGCGTCCCACGGCGGGATTGTCCGCGTAGACTTCGCGATCGGGGTCCGATCCCGGAAGCACGTCACGACAGATTTTCGCGTGCAGTTGCGAAGCGAGGAGCTCACCCATCAGATAGTTGTGATAGTAGGCGGGATACAGCGCCACATGAATTTTCGTCGCCCAGTCCGGCGCATTCCGTCCCTCGGGCTTGCGTATCATCTGGTAGCGTTCGACAAGCTCCCACCAGAGGGCATTGAGATCCCGGTCGGGATTTTCGTACATGGCTTTCTCGAAGCGGTACATCACCTGCGCCCAGCGGCTGAAAACGAGCTGCTCGAGCCGAAGCGCTGCTTTCATGTCACCGCCCACATTGTCCACCTGCGCGGCGGGGACGCCGGCCACCTGCTGCAGCCAGGCGGGATTGCTCGCGAGACGCCCGAAGAGCATGGCAATGGCCTCGGTACAGAACGTATGTGCCGGCTCCCGCAGCACCCAGGGCACCGTGCGGTCATTGAACTTGTCATATACCGCGTGTCCGTACTCGTGCAGCGTGGTGTTCATCCAGTTGTAGCTGGGCGTGATGTTGCACACCACGCGCACGTCTCCGTCGCGGTCGATGTCCGTGCAGTATGCGTGCTGGTACTTGCCCTCCTTCTCGTACAGATCGCTTTTCTCCACCAGGTCATCGATAGAAAGATCGAGTCCGGCATAGTAGTTTTTCGCCAGGGCCACGATATCCTTGTCCTTGTAGAACACGTCGAGGTCCGTGTCGAAAACTTTCGGTGCTTCCTGGAAAAAGCGGTTCTGATAGTGCCAGGGCATGAGGTCTTCCACGGCAATGCCGCAGCGAGCGGCGAGTTTGCCGTCCATTTCCGCCTTCAGCTCCGCGAAGGCGCCGCGCGTGAGTTCGTCGAGTTCATCGAAAAGCAGCGCAATTGCTTCCGGATCCTGCTCGCTGAGTTCCAGCTGCATGGCATGGTAATTGGTGAAACCCAGTTCCCGGGCCGCATCGTTGCGCATGTTCACGAGCCGGAGCACGTCATCAGCGACGATCGGACCGATCTCCTTGCTCGCGCGCCACGCCGCCTCGAGTTCGGTATTGTCCTTCGACGTGCGGAGCAATTCTTCTATTTCATTGTCCGTGTACATTTTCCCGTTTACCTCGGCACGGAATGTGGAGAACTTTTTCTCGTTCTCGGACTGCAGTCGTATCATGGCCTCCAGCTTCTGTTCATCGATCTGCTTCGCGAGATAGCTGTGGTAGAGCACCTCGAGCTGCCGGACGAGGAGCGGGTCGGTCACCGCACGCGAATCGCGGATGGACTTGAGCTTCGCGAAATCTTCGGTGTCCGCGAAGACCTTGCTCACAAGGAGTTCGAAATCGGCGGCCTTCTGGTAATCTTCCTCCCTGCCCGATATCGAGGCGTCGAAATAGGCGATGGCCGCATCCCTGCTCAGCGGTCGCACAGCTTCCTCGAAATCGGCGATAAATGTTTTGAGTTCCTTTTCCATCTTTTCCTTTTCCGTTGTTCCGCAGGATGTCATCATACCTGCGAGCACGATGACGCTGACAATAATACTCCATCGATGCATGAAACCTCCATGATGAGCATTTTCGTTTCAATGTTGCGGAAAAATACACAGCACACTCCACAAATCCGATGGCGCCACCCCCGAACAGCGCTCCGGGGACCCGTCACACAATTATTCCCCCCTGTAACCTTCGACTTGCTGAAGTGTTATATTCCCAGCACGCAGTTCATACTATTCGGAACCGTATGAACATTTTTTATTGAGAACATTGTTGCCGTCGCCATATGTCCGGAAAATCGACACATTCCTTGCCGGACGCCGAGCTGTTTTCCTGCCTTTCAGGCGAAAAGGAGGTTGCTGAGGCCGCGTTCTCCGAGCTGTACGCCCGGTACTCCGGACGGGTATATGCATATTGCCTCCGCTTTCTCGGCAATCGCGACGAAGCACAGGATGTATACCAGGAGACTTTCATACGGTTCTACGAATGCGCGAAGCAGGACAGGGAAATGACGAATGTTCCGGGATTCCTGCTGAAAATAGCGAGAAACCTGTGTTTGAACACGCGAAGAAACCAGAAGCGTACGGTGGAATTCGAGGATTATCAGTACCTCGTCCCGCCGAAGTCGGCGGAAACCTCGGAATTCCTTCAACTGATCACGACGGCACTGGATATGATTCCCGACGATTACCGCGAAGTGTTCATTCTACGGGAGTACGAAGGCCTCAGTTACGCGGAGATCGCAGAAGTAGTCGACTCCTCCCTTTCAAACGTAAAAGTCCGGATTTTTCGGGCAAAACAGAAGATTCGTGACATACTCACTCCATACATTCGCGAATTCAGTGAAGACAGTTAATAAGAAAATTCAACGCATAGACACGGTGACAGAACGATGAATGCTAATCAGGAATTCATGGACGAGCGCATGCTGCATGCTTTCCTCGACGGGGAGCTCGACGGCGCGCACGAGGAGGTCCTTTTCCGCAGTCTCTCATCCAATCCCGACCTCCGGGCGGAGATGCAGGACAATCTCGCTATTCGCAGGGCCATCCAGCACGATACCGAGGCATTCACGCCGCCGACAGCAGCTACCGCCGCGGTTTTCGGCGCCTTGGGATTCAGCATTCCCTCCGCCGCCAGCGTGGCGGCAGGTGCGGCAGCGGGGAACCTGCTCAGGCGACTCTGGATGTCCGGCGGCTCCGCCGTCCTTGCAGTCGCGGCCGCGATACTGCTCTACCTGCAGTTTCCGCTGCCCGCGGAAAGCGATGCGCAACGGGTCGTCAGCCTTCCGGCGTCGGAGCTGACCGTTCGCGAGACCCCTGCCCTGGGTGATCTCCCCGTCTCAGGCCCCGTGACGACAGTGGCCGCATCGGTACTTCCGCGTGAGGCACCCGCCGTCCAGCCTGCGGAAAGCGATATCCCCCTCGTGCGCGATGCATCGCAGCCGCTCGCACTTCGTCCCGTCGGCACCCTGGCGAGCGGCCGCGACGGCAGGAAGGATGTGCGCTATGTCCATGGCGGCGAATTGCGCATGTACGAAGTGCTTCCCGTCCCGACGGGATTCACGCTGCAGGTCCGAAACGTGGCGCTGCGGGCCAATCCCGCACCCCGCACGGTATCGCAGTCGGAGCCCTGGTTCCGCAACATCAATATCGGACTGATGTACGCACTCTCGGATAATCACAGTATCGGGATCGAGGCGGGGCAGGAGGCCTTCCCGCAGAATTACAATGGAATCGAAGACGGTGGAGCCGTGCGGTACGAGCAAAATCCGCTGGCATACTGGGCGACGGCTGTATACCAGTTTAACGGAGATGCCCTGCTCCCGCACGTCCACCCCTTCGCCCAGGTACAACTCGGAGGCGCCGTCCAGCTCGGCGCACTGGCCCGTGCGACAGCGGGCATCAAGTTCAAGCCTTTCGAGCGCATTGCCATCGTGATCGGCGCCGAGGGCAGCATGTTGCTCTACCGCTTCCAGGACAAGCTTTTCCAGACCGACAAACTCGGACTCACGTATGGACTCGCCTATGAGTTTTAGGCGTCTGCACGGTGCCGGACTGGTTGCCGCAGCCTGCGTCGTGCTGCTGCTGACCAGCGCCTGCGACTCGCCGCTCGAGGTCGAGACGCCGCGCAATCGCTATGCCGACAACGTATCGGTACTCCCGGGAGAAGACATCGGCACTCCCGTTTCGGTGGATGTCCCGATCGATACCACCGGTGGCCACTGGACGCCGGCGCATTTTTCCGCCGCCCTGGTGCTCGACGCCAGCGGCAGCATCACCAGCGAGATGAATCGCTACCTGCGACAGTCCGCCGGCGCCTTCCTCGATTCTCTCGACGGGAGCGTCGATGAGGGCATGGTGGTGCATTTTTCGGGAACAGCCACGATATACCAGGGGCTGACCACCGACGTCGCCGCGCTGCGCAGCGCAGTCGACTCGCTGCCGCGCTCCGGCGCCACGGCGATGTGGGACGCCGTGTACTCCGCCATGCGCGAACTCAACGAGAAGGGCAGCCATACGCGCAAGGCGGTCATTCTCATTACCGACAGCGACGACAATTCGAGCAGCATCGGTACTGCGACCAACACGCTCGAGTACGCGGAGGGTCACGGCATCATGATCTTCACCATCACGATGCGTCTGAGCAGCCACGAGCTTGTGCTGCGCAACATTGCGGATCGCACAGGCGGTCGCCATTATTCGCAACCGCGGCTGTCCTCTCTCAACTCCATTTACAGGGGGATTGCCGCAATTCTCCGACGCCCCTGATCACGACGCTCCTGATCACGCGGTAATTCAATGCACAGGGACAGAGAGTCCCATCACGTTCCGAAGAGGTATCATTATGAAAATGCAATGGAGCATCATTGTCTTTATCGCGACGATTCTGTCGAGTCCTGCCTGGGCACAGCCCTCGACGCGTATCACCACCATGCATGTGATTCAGGGACAGTCGCAGGCTGAACTGACGCTTTCGGTCAAATGCAGCGATGAAGTCCAGTACATTCTCACGCATGAACAGCTCAGCATCACCGACAACGGTACGCCGGTCGAGGAATTTTCCATCGTCGAGAGCTCTTCCCCTGCCGTACGCAATCCCATCTCCGCAGCCCTCGTGCTCGATGCAAGCGGGAGCATGAGCGGTGCCGGCAACGCGGGTGCGAAAGCTGCCGGCCTGGCCTTTGTCGGCCTGATGGACTCCACCACGGACGAAGCCGCGGTGTTTTATTTCAATTCGGCGGTGACGCTGACGTTGCAGATGACCAGCAGCAGCTCCTCGCTGATCAACGCGGTGGATGGACTCCCTGCGGGAGGTGCGACAGCAGTATGGGACGCCATATACGCGGGCATCAACGAGGTCGCCGCTTCGGCAGGCAACAGCAAGCGCGCCGTCGTGGCACTGACCGATGGCGGGGACAATTCCAGTACGCGCTCGCCGGCTGAAGTCATCGCTCTCGCGCAGCAGAAAAACATCCGCGTGTTCACGGTCGGACTCGGTTCGGCGATCAATGCCACGACACTGGAAATGATCGCCCTGCTCACCGGCGGCCTGTACTACCAGACGCCGAGTGCAACGGAGCTGCAGAATATCTTCACGACAATCGCCACCTTCATGGGACGCGGTTTCGATGAGCACACCGTGGCTTTTGTCTCCCCCGATCCGGACGCGCAAGCGCATCGGCTCGAGGTCCGTGTGCGGGTTTGCGGGGACGTTGCGGAAGCCACGCATAGCGAGGCCGCCATCACCGGTGTCACGTCCGTTTCTCCTGCAGCGCTTCCCGCCGCTCAACAGATGGAACTCGCGCAGAACGCGCCGAATCCCTTCGCAGCAGGGTCAGGGACGGTAATCCCGTACACGCTGCGTGGCGGCAGCGCCCGGCACGTGACACTCGAGGTCTACGACCTGCTCGGACGTCGTGTCGCAACGCTGGTGGACGGCTTGCGGAGCGAGGGCACGCACACGGCCCGTTTCGCTGCGGAGAGCCTGGCGACGGGATTGTACCTGTACCGGCTCAGTTCCGGAGAAAACGTGCAGACGCGCATGATGATGATCCGGTAGATTCCGCGGCACAACACGGAAAATGCAGAAGAGGCTGTCCGCACGATGCGGACAGCCTCTTCCTTTTATCTTCAGCAGGGCGAAGCGGCGACAGGCACGGGGGTCAGCCGCGGGTCGCCTTTTCCATGAAATCCATTGCGCGCCGCACGAAGTCCATCGGGTTCTGCAGGTTATCCTCGATCAGCAGCGCCCCGTCATAAATCTGCTCCACGGATTCCCGGAGCACGGCATTCCCATGGTCCTGCTCGTTGATGGCTGCGAGATTTTTCACGAGGGGGTGGCGCAGGTTGACTTCGAGAATTTTCTTCGCGCCACTGTAGTCCTTGTTCATCATTTTCATCATGCGCTCCATCTGCGCATCCATACCCTCTTTGCCGACGACGAGCGTGGCGACGCTGTCGACCAGACGCCGCGACTCGATCACGTCCTCTACTCGGTCTCCGAGGATTTCCTTGAAACGCGTCAGTATATCCTTCGCCTCCCTGCCCTTGAGCGCTTCCGCACTTTCCTCGTCGCTCGTGTCCTTGCTGATGTCGATATCCGCCTTCTCGATGGAGACAATGCTTTTCCCTTCGTAATCCGGCAGCGAGGTCACGGTGAACAGGTCGACAGGATCGGTGAGGAAAAGAACTTCAATGGCGTTCTTGCGGAAGTATTCGAGATTCGGATTTTTTTCCACCACATCGCGGCCTTCTCCGGTGATGTAGTAAATCTCCTTCTGCTCCTCTCCCATGTCCGCGACGTATTGCTTGAGCGAGGTAAACGTACCCGCATCCGTTTTGCTGGTCTCGAAACGGAGCAGATCCACGATGCGGTCCTTGCTGCCGAATTCCGTCGTCAGTCCGAGTTTGAGATAATTGCCGAATTTCCGGAAAAACCCGTTGTACTTGTCCGCGTCCGACTTGCTCCAGTCCTCGAGCATGCCAAGGACGCGGTTGGTGATGATCTCACGCATTTTTGCCGTTACGGGACTCGACTGCGTGACCTCGCGTGAAACGTTGAGCGGCAGGTCCTCGGTGTCGACCACGCCCTTGACGAAGCGCAGGTACTCAGGGACGAGATCCTTGCAATCGTCCTGGATGAATACGCGATTGACATAGAGATGCAGGGATTTTTCCTCGCGGGGATCGAAGTAGCCGAAGGGCGGCTCGGAGGGAACGAAGATGAGCGCCTTGAAATTCACACGTCCCTCGATGTGCAGGTGCAGGTGGTCGAGGGGCTCGCGGAAATCGTTCGCCACGAACTTGTAGAATTCGTCGAGCTCTTCCTTCTGCAGATCCTCCTTCTTCCGCTGCCAGAGAGCGGTGACGCTGTTCACCTTGTCCTTCCCCACGTAAATCGGAAAATCCACGAAGTTCGAGTACTTCTTGATGATGTCCTTGACCCGGTATTCGTTTGCGAGATCCCTGGCATCGTCTTTCAAAGTGAAAGTAATGCGCGTTCCCCTGTCCTTTTTCTCGATTTCCTCGATCGTGTACGTCCCGCCGCCCTGCGACTTCCACCGCCAGCCCTTCGCGTCCTCATCGGCATGGCGCGTCTCCACGATCACCTCGTCGGTTACCATGAACACCGAGTAAAAGCCGACGCCGAACTGCCCGATCAGCTCGCTCCCGTCGAGTTTCTTCTCCCCGTCCTTCACGTGAGAGAGAAAATCCAACGTGCCCGAACTCGCCACCGTCCCGATGCGTTCGATAAGATCCTCGCGCGTCATGCCGATGCCGCTGTCCTCGATGGACATCGTATGATTCTTCTCGTCGATCTCGATGCGGATACTGAGCTCCGCGTCCGGTTGATGCACCGGCGTGTTGGTCACCTGCAGGAAGCGCACCTTGTTGAGTGCATCCGAAGCATTCGAAACAAGTTCGCGCAGAAATACTTCCGGGTGTTTGTACAGCGAGTGGATAATGAGATGCAGCAGCTGTTTCATCTCCGCCTTGTATTCGAACTGCTCCGCCGCAGCCTGCGTCTTTTCTTCCATGGATGTTTCTCCTGTTCATGTTATCGTCATATACATCATTGAATTTAGCGCGGAAACCCCATTGCGTTCAACACCCAAATCACGACTTCTGCGTATTCACTTCGTACGAAAGGAAAAGTGATCCGTCACGGAATCTTCGTCGCCATTGCTGCGTTATGGTGACATGCCCGATAACGGATGTACGTCATGAGCTTCACCCGTGATGGCAGGGACAACGACAGATCAATTTCCCTTACTGTTTTTCAGAGGAGTTTTTTCAATGCTTACTGTAGGAGACAAGTTTCCCGAGTTTTCGCTTCTGGCCACTGTCAGCCGTGAGTCCGGCAAGGAGTTCGCCGAGATCACCGACAAGACCAATGCCGGAAAATGGCAGGTCATCTTTTTCTGGCCGGAGGATTTCACTTTCGTGTGTCCGACGGAAATCGCCGCCTTCGGGCAGGCGAACCCGAAGTTCGAAAAGCTGAATGCCAAGGTGCTCGGTGGGAGCACGGACAGTCGCTGGGTTCATCTCGCCTGGCGCGAGAATCATCCTGACCTGAAGGATCTCCCCTTCCCGATGCTGGCCGACGTCAAGCACGAACTGTGTTCTTCGCTGGGAATTCTCGACAAGACGGACGGCGTCGCGCTCCGTGCGACCTTCATCGTCGATCCCGAGGGCATCATTCGCTGGGTGTCGGTCAACGACCTGGAAACCGGGCGCAGCGTCGACGAGACGCTCAGGGTGCTTGAGGCCATGCAGACCGGGAAGAAAACCCCATGTGGCTGGAAGTCGGGTGACGATACGCTGAACTGAGCGCGGTGTGGATAAGAGAAAGAGAAGAGACAAACGACCCTCCGAATTTCGGAGGGTCGTTTGTTTCATCGCCTTTCCGGCGCCACCGCTCAATCGTCATCTACCAGTCCCTGTTTGAAGCGTGAGCCGCGGGTTATGGGATCCCGTTTGTAACCGAGGGACTTCCAGTCGAGACGTCGCTCCCCTTTTTTCCCGTGGCAGCTGGTGCAGCTGAGCGCCTGTTCCGCGGGTGCGACCATGTGATTGATCGGCCAGTACATTTCCGTTTCCACGAAGCCGATCGAACCGGAGTACGGCAGTCCTGCCGCCTCCATTCCAATGCGTGCCGCGGAATCCCAGTCGAAAGTTTTCCAGTAGCCGTCCTTCCCGAAGAGATGCGGTGTGATCAGGTATGCGTGTTCGGTATCGTAGGGTTGCTTCCCACGCATGACCTTGAAAGGCGCGATGCGGGCGTCGGCATCTTCGATGTTTCCGGAGATGCTGTTCAACGGCACCGGTTTCGAAGGATCGATGCTGTCCCCCGGCATGTAGTAATCGGCGCCGCCGTTGCTCCACGCGTACGTGGGAATGACATTCTTCTCCCAGGTAAACGCGCCCTTCTTCTTGCTGTAGGTCTCGCGTCCGAACTGATCGGTGCTTCCTTCGCGGTCTTCTCCCGCTTTCGACCAGTCCCACCAGGTTTTGGTCGCTTCCTCGCGCGCGAAGGCGGGGACGTGGCAGCTCTCACACGCCAGTGTTTTTACATGCTCGTTGAGAATTCCCTTCTCATGCAGCTCGGCGTCATGACAGTCCATGCAGGAAATGTGGTTCGTGTTTTCCGCCATCGAGCCATGGCCTGCACCGGCAATACGGTGCGCATCCGTGGTATGGCATTCCGTGCAGGAAAAATCCATACCGCCCATGTGTACATCGAGTTCCGCCGAGGGCTCGTACATGCTGTCATCGAGATCACCGTGCTTGACGCCGCTTCCCCCGCCGCCGTCAAAGTGGCAGACGCCACAGTTGCGACGGGTCGGGGAGCCGACGCTCTGTGCGATGGTGACAAGGTCCAATCCCTCGACGGGCATACCCGCGCCGGTCGCCTCCTTTTTGTAGGTACCGGTCTGTTCGTGGCAGACCAGGCAGTCGATATTGCTCGGATCGCTGTGATCGAAGGACGCGTCCTTCCACCCGTAGCTGATATGGCAGCTGGTACAGCGCGGCCAGTTCGAAGGGACGGCGATACAGAAATTATTGATGAAGGTTCTCTTGCCGAGCTGGATGACCCCGCGCTCCGCACCTGCGTCGAATTCCGGGCCCAACCATTTCCAGTGCCGCGTCTCCATCACTTCCGTGCCGGAATCTTCATGACACATCAGGCAGGTTTCCGTGATCTCCTGCGGCGTTTCAAACGGACCTTCGATGAAGTCCGCATGTTCCTGCGCTGTCGCCGCCCCGGTCCAGAGCAGGAGCAACGGCAGCGTGATCATGATCGTTCTCATGAGTTGTCCTCATTCATGTGCTGACGATGGACGCATGGCGTCGCGTGGGCTTCGTTCAAGGTAGGACTTTCTCTCCATAGGCCTCAAGTCTGCATGCGGCTCTTTTTCTCCTGCATGGGATTTGACAGGCCGACTGGAGCCGCGAAGCCGGTCGCGTCAGCAACGGTTCTGGCGTCCCGGTGGACGTACGTCTGCGCGCCGCGGTATTGTCTCACGCTTCCTAGATGCTCACGACGCTGTCATCGCTGCCGAATTCGTTCGGGCGGTACTCGTCCGCCTGCCAGTCGTTTTCCCAGCGGGAGCCGTCTACAAGGAAGCGGTAGCGATAGGCGCGCCCCGCTTCGAGGCTGAGCGACACGAAATGGCTTCCGTCCTTTTTCCTGCGCATCGGATGCGCTTCGGCATTCCAATCATTGAACTCGCCGCAGAGCGCGACACTGTTCGCCTCCACTTCGGCGGGAAGATAAAAGGTCACCCGGCATGAGCGGCCGGTCCTGGTATAGCTCTTCTTGGGCATGACTCCTTTGCCTGCTGCGTTTGATGAATTGAGGTGAGACGCAACGTAAAAATACGATTCTGCACACGGAAATCCATTCCACCTACATCCAGCGGCGCCGACGGAAAAAGATGAACATCGCGATGGCGACCAGCAGCATGACGGCGAGCGCGGCGGGATATCCCCAGGCAAAACGCAGTTCAGGCATGTAATCGAAATTCATGCCATAGACGCCGGCGATGAACGTAAGGGGAATAAACACCGTCGCGATGATGGTGAGCACCTTCATGACTTCGTTCATGCGGTTGCTTTCATGCGTCATGTACAGCTCGATCAATCCCGCTACCGTTTCTCGGTCACTTTCAATCATGTCCAGCACCTGGTTGAGATGGTCCTGCACATCATGAAGAAACATCGTGATGTCGGAACCGATCATCTCGGTCTCCTCGCGCTGCAGCTGTATGACCATGTCGCGCAGCGGCAGCACGGCACGCCGCAGCTGCATCAGTCGGCGGCGCTGCGTGTGCAGCTCTGCGACGGTATCGCGTGTCGCACCGGAGAGCACCGCGTCCTCGAGTTCCGCCACGCTGTCATCCATGGCTTCGAGCAGGAGCACATAGTGATCGACCACCGAATCGATGAGCGTGTAGAGCAGGTAGTCCGCGCCACGCGCCCGGAAGCGTCCGTTCGCCGCGCCGATGCGTTCGCGGTTCGGCCGAAAGATTTCCTGCGTGCCCACACTGAACGACAGTACCATGCGTTGCGTCAGCACGAGCGCGATGTTTTCTTCATCGAGCAGACCGTCATCTCCCTCGCGGAAGTGATGAAGGATGACGAGGAGGTACTGCTCGAATTCCTCCAGCTTCGGTCGGTGCGCGGTGTTGGTGATGTCTTCGAGTGTCAGTGCGTGCAGGTCGAACGCATCGCCGACGCGCTGCAGCGTTTCCACGTCATGGATCCCTTCGACGCGCAGCCACTGCACGCCGTCGCGTTCTCGCATGTCCGCGAGCTGCTCCACCGCCACGCCTTCTTCGAAAACTTCATCGGGCGTGTATCGCAGGTAGTGCAGACCGGCGGGCTCCTCCCGATCTTCCCCCGTGTAGACGACTGTTCCGGGCGGGAGTCCCGCCTGCTTCTGTTTCCGCTTCCGTCTCGTGCGGCCCGGGTATTTGCGTGCCATGGACTTCTCCTTTCCGCCCGCTCCACATGCGGGCAGTTACGCATTTTTTTCGCGGCATGCTGCATCGCCGCTGTTTCTGTTCACTCCATTATTACGTAAATTGTTTACGAAAGGAAACCATCGTGCCTGTAACGGCGCAGTGCTCTGCTTCTATAACGCACACCGGAGGTGTGATCGATATCGTGACGTCGACACCGGCGCAACACGCTTTTCAGCTCACGCGACCGTTGGCCTTTTTTGACCTGGAGACCACGGGCGTCAGTACCCGGAGCGACCGCATCGTCGAGATCGCAGTGCTGAAGTACCCCCCGCGCGGCACCGTCCGCAATTTCGAATACCGCATCAATCCTGAAATTCCCATTCCCCCGGAGGCGACGAAGATACACGGCATCCGCGATGAGGATGTTGCGCTTGCCCCGACCTTCGCGCAGATCGCCGACCGCCTGATCGCCTTCCTCGAAGGTTGTGATCTCGCAGGATTCAACGTGCGACGCTACGATCTTCCCCTTCTGCAACAGGAGCTGCAGCGCTGCGGAAAAGCGCTGCCGATGGAAGGTCGCCACATCGTCGACGTGCAAAGCATTTTTCACATGAAAGAGCCCCGCGACCTTTCCGCCGCACTGCGTTTCTACTGCAAGCGCGAACACACCGGCGCCCACGGCGCCATGGCGGACGTACGTGCCACCGCTGAAATCCTGGCCGCACAGCTGCAGCATTACCGGGATCTGCCGAATGAAATTCCCGCACTCGAGGAAACCGTACATCCGAAAGATCCGTCATGGGTGGACACGGATGGCAAACTTGTGTGGGAAGGAAATAATGTTATTATAGCCTTTGGCAAATACCGTGGTACATCTTTGCAACAACTCTTACACCGTGATCGCGACTACCTCCAGTGGATACTCGACGGAGGCTTCGATGCGTCGACGAAAGCGGTAATTCGCAAGGCACTGGACGGAGAGCTTCCCGAAAGACCGCCATCCTGATTCCAGCAAGAGAACGGATAATGTGACACACTGTCACTCTCACCCACGTCTCACTTCAAGGAGGACAGACTATGGCAAAAAAAACAGCAGCGAAAAAGCCGGCTGCGAAGAAACCCGCCGCCAAGAAGCCGGCGGCGAAAAAGCCGGCCGCGAAGAAAGCTGCCCCGAAGAAGGCCGCAGCGAAGAAGGCTGTTGCCAGGAAACCCGCCGCCAAGAAAGCCGCTGCAAAGAAGCCAGCCGCAGTGAAGAAAGCCGCTGC
>JAVVFP010000565.1:0-2390 GCA_032250495.1 Bacteroidota bacterium
GTGGCAGGGTCACGGTACGTCTCGGCACGGAAGGACCGCTTTCCATCGCCTCCGCGGCCAGCCGCAGCGTCCAGGTTCCGGCACAGGGGACGGCGCAGCTGCAGTTCCGCGTGCGTGCCTCCGATATCCCCGGTGTCGCCTCGCTGACCATGAAGGCGAGCGGTGCCGGAAGCGCCACCGAGCATGTCTCCCTCTCCGTCCGGCCCCGTGTTCCCTTTGCAGTGGAATCCCGCAGCGGGACGCTGAAACACGGCAGTGAGATGGCGCTTCCGGCCGCGGACGACTACCTGCGCGGGACGAGGAGCGTGCGGCTGACGGTGAGTCCGTTCCCTGCCGTGCGCTTCAGCAGACAGCTCCGTCAACTGGTGGGCTATCCCCACGGCTGTATCGAGCAGACCGTCTCACGCGCCTTCCCGCAGCTTTATCTCGAGGAAGTCCTCAAGCTCGCCGCCCCGGAGCAGTACCGTCGGCAGAACCCCGCCTACTATGTCAACGAGGCGATACGGAAGGTCGAGAGCATGCAGCTCTACGACGGTTCGCTCGCCTACTGGCCCGGGGGACAGCAGCGCAGCTGGTGGGGAAGCGTGTATGCCGCGCACTTCCTTCTCGAAGCCAGGAAGGCGAAGTACCGGGTCAACGACAAGTCGCTGCGACGACTGCTGCGCTTCATAGGCAAGGAGGCCCGCAAGCGTGAAACCTATGATTACGTGCATGTCCGCGGAACGGGGCGGACGGTGGAACTGAAGGCGCGGAAGGAGATACTGTATTCCCTCTACGTGCTCGCGGCGGCCGGCAAGGCGGACCTTTCCAGCATGAACTACTACAGTGGACGGCCGCATCTTCTCACGCGCGACACCCGCTACCTTCTCGCAGGCGCCTACGGTCTCGCGGGGAAGTGGAGTACCTATCACAAAACCCTTCCGGAGATGTTCCGCGCGGAGCTGCCTGTCCGGGAGACGGGCGGCAGTTTCGACTCCGAACTGCGTGCGAACGCCATCATGCTCAATGTTCTCCTCGAAGTCGATCCCGGCAACCGACAGATCCCCGACATTCTGCGCTGGATCGCCAACCGGGCGGAGAACATGCATTCGACGCAGGAAACCGCTTTCGTCATGCTCGCGCTGGGGAAGGCGGCACGGCGCAGCGCGTCCTCCGACATGACGGTATCGGTCTTCGTCGACGGCAGGAAGCGGGCGACGTATGACGGCGGCAGCCTGCGCCTCGACGAGAAGGACATCGGTTCGGGCCGCGTGACACTGAAGGCGACCGGCAGCGGAGAGGTGTACTTTTTCTGGAGTGCGGAGGGGGTCAAGCGCGATGGACGCATTGTCGAGGAGGATGCAAACATGCGCGTCCGCCGCAGCTATCATGACTACCGGACGGGGCGTCCGGTCGATCCCTCACAATTCCGGCAGGGTCAGCTGCTCGTCTGCAGGATCGCCCTCAGCGGTGAAGGACGCTCGGTGGAGAACGTGGCCGTGACGGACATGCTGCCGGCCGGCTGCGAGATCGAGAATGCCCGTCTGCGCGCCTCCACCGCGCTCGGGTGGACGGTGCCGTTTCCACTCGACGTCGAGTACATCGATATTCGCGACGACCGCGTGATACTGTTCACCTCGCTCGACGGCGCGAAGACGCGCGAGTACCTGTACATGCTGCGCGTGGTCAATGCCGGGCGCTTCGCCCTCCCGCCCATCGCCGCGGAAGCGATGTACGATCCCGCCATCCACTCATACCACGGCGCGGGCAGTGTTCTCTCGGCTCCGATGCGGCAGCCGTGACGGGATGGCGGACAGAGTGACCGCTTCGAGGCAACAACCGGGCATGGAAGCCGGTGCGCGGAACGTCCTTGCCGCGCTGTTCGCGCTGGCGTCCCTGCTCCTCCTGCTCGACGGTGTTTTTCCACCGCCGGAGCCGCCGCCTTTTTCGACACAGGTTCTCGACAGGGACGGTGCCTTGCTCAGCGCGTTTCTCACGGCGGACGAGAAGTGGCGCCTGCGAACGCGCATCGACGACGTCGCACCTGAACTGCTGCATGCCGTTCTGGCCAAGGAGGACCGTTACTTCCTGCTTCACCCCGGGGTGAACGTATTCGCCGTCTTTCGTGCGCTTTACGCGAACCTCGTGGCGGGACGACGGGTGTCCGGCGCCTCGACGATCACCATGCAGGTGGCGCGGATGCTCGAGGGCGGTCCGCGCAGTTACCCGGTGAAACTGCGGGAAGCGCTGCGGGCCCTGCAACTGGAGCGACGCTACAGCAAGCGCGCGCTTCTCGAACTGTACATAAGCCTGCTGCCGATGGGAGGAAATATTGAAGGCGTGGCCTCCGCAGCATGGATATACTTCAACCGACCGCCGGAAAAACTCAGTCTCGCACAGTCCGTCGCGCT
>JAVVFP010000566.1:0-2381 GCA_032250495.1 Bacteroidota bacterium
CCCCGCTGCGGCTGATACAACCCAACGGCGGGGAGCTGCTCTTTTCCGGCACGACGTTCCGCACGGAATGGACGGGCATCAGCGGCACGCAGGTCGCAGAACTCGAGTACAGTACCAACAGCGGTTCGACATGGACGTCCATCACCGACAACGTCTACAACTTCGTCTACAACTGGCGCATCCCGAACACACCGAGCGATGAATGCCTGGGCTTCGTCATCACACGCGAGGAACGCATCACTTCGCTCGACGAAACCTGGGAGGGACTGCAACCCGCCGCAGTGCGCGACATCGCGGTCGGAGCGTCCGGCACACTCACCGCCGCGGCGCTGAGCAACGGACAGGTGAAGCTCTTCTACCCGAAGGACGCGGCGTTCGTCACCCTCATCGATGCACATACCGGTGGCTGCAATACGCTGGCTTTCTCGCCGGACCTGCGCTGGCTGGCCACGGGCGGCGGTGATGCGCGCGTGCGCATCTGGGATACGCGCAGCGGTACGCTCGTGCAGCAGCTGAACGGACACAGCGGCGCCGTGCACTCGGTACGGTTTTCCGCCGACGGCAGCTTCCTCGCCAGCGGCAGTGCGAACAATGTCATTCTCTGGAAAACCTGGGACTGGACGCGCGCATGGACGAACAGCGCGGACACGCACGGCGACGGCGCCGTGGCTATCAGTCCGGCCAACGATTTCGTGGCATCCGCTTCGGGCAATGCCATCGCCATACTGGATTTCAACGGCGGCACACGCCTGCGCCGCCTCACCGGCCACGGCGGCACCGTGCGCGCACTCGACGTGTCCGACGATGGACTGCTCATCGTTTCGGGCGCGGACGACCGCTCGGTGCGCATGTGGAACGTGCTGTCCTGGCAGCAGGCGCGCGTACTCAACGGCCACAGCGGCGCCGTGCACTCTGTCGCCTTCTCCAATGGCGGGGGACGCGTGATATCCGCCGCGGCCGATAACAGCGTCCGCGTATGGGACGGACGCGACGGCGCCCTCCTGCATACCTTCTCGGGCCACGGCGCCGCGGTGCGCAGCGCCGCCTTCGATCGGCGCACGAAGCTCGTCCTCTCCGGCGGCGACGACCGCAGCATTCGCGCCTGGGGCTACGTTCCGCCGCTCGGCGATAAAAGCGACAGCCTCTTTACCATCATCACCACGGTCACCGATCTGAAGGGAACGCCGCCGCTGTTCGACGACCTGCAATGTCCCGACACCTGGTCCGACGGCGAGGCGCGCTTCGTCAACACGGGCAATCAGGACATCACGCTCTCCGGCCTCCGGATCACGGGAAGCGACAGCGACGCCTTCGAGATCACCGGCGGCTTTGCGATTCCCCCCGACGTGCTGATGAAACCGGAGGACACCCTCCGCGTGCCGCTGCGCTTTTTCCCCGCGCGCATCGGCGACTTCGACGCGGTGCTGGAACTCGACACCGACGTCCCCGGCAATCCCCTCATCACGCTCCCGCTCTCCGGACGAAAGGATACCGTGCGCACGCTCGCGTTTCCCGATACGCTCGACGCGGGGGAAATGTACGCCTGCGCCCTGCCGGTTGAACTGGAGATGATACTCACCAATGCGGGCGCCGTCAACGCCGTCATCGACTCGGTCGACAGCGATCTCGGCGACGCGGTGTCCTTCCCCGGCGCCTTCCCGCGCACGCTGCTTCCCGGACAGCAGGATACCGTCCGCGTCCTCGTCCACCCCACCACCCTCGGCGCCTTTGAAGGCTACCTGCGCATGGAAACCACTCCCTGTGGCGCGAGAGAGGATGTCATCATCAGGGGACGCATGGTTCCGACGGCGCTGGTCGCCACACCGAATCCCGTCGTCTTCGATTTCGCCGCGGTGGGCGACACGTCCTTCGCCCGCCTGGTGCTGCACAATCCGACGGTCACCGACATGGTGCTCGACAGCCTGGCCTTTCTCATCAGCACGCCGCCCTTCGCGGTGCTGGATTCCACGGCCTGGCTCGACTCTCTCGCCCTGCCCGATACGCTGGCGCCGGGCGACAGCATCGTCTTCCGCCTCGCCTACTTCCCGCAGTCCGAGGGCGATGCCGCCGGGGCGATGTACTTCCACACCACGTTTCCCTGTGAGGACTCCCTGCGCGTTCCCCTGATCGCATCCAGCGCGCGCAAGCCGCAGATCGGGTATTCCTCGACGGACTTCCCCTCGCTTCTCTGTGCAGACGAACAGACGTCCACCGCGACGGCCACGCTGCGCAATACCGGGGGCCTGCCGCTCACGGTCACCGCGCTTTCCATCGGCGGCGCGCATGCCTCGGACTTCAGCATACTCTCACCCTCGACGCCGCTGACCATCGATCCCGGCGGCAGCGAGGTCGTCCAGCTCGCCTTCAATTACCAGGCCGTC
>JAVVFP010000567.1:0-2378 GCA_032250495.1 Bacteroidota bacterium
GTCTTTTGTGTCAGAGGCGATGACCGGTGGAGAATACCTGCCTGTCGCGGGTGCGGGGGGGGGGGGGGACTTACTCGGACGGGGATTCCGCTTCCGGTGCGTAGCGCAGCAGCAGGAGGGAGATATCGTCATGCTGCCGGGCGTCGCCGGTGTAGCGGTGGATGCGTTCGAGAAGGTGGGTGCCGATGCGTGCGGCATCGAGATTGCCGAGGCGGGAGAGGAGTTTGTAAAAGCGTTCGTCGCCGAAGAACTCGCCGCGCTCGTTGCGGGCCTCGGTCAGTCCGTCGGAGTAGACGCAGAGGATGTCGCCGGGAACCAGGGTGTGGGACTGCGTGCGGTAGGCAGGATCGGAGAGTATGCCGAGTGCCGCGCTGCCGCGTTCGAGTTCGGTGAGCTGATCACCGCGAAGGAGAAGCGGCGGCATATGTCCGGCGTTGACGAAGTGCACGTCGCCGCTGTCCGAGGATACTTCCAGGTACAGCAGCGAGGCGAAGCGGTTCGGGATGCCGTCGCGTTCGAAAATCAGGTTGACCTGCCGGGCGAGGTCGGCGACGGAGGCGCGCTGCGGCGCCAGCGCGCGTAGCGTGGCCTGCAGTTTGGCCATGAACAGCGCCGCACCCAGTCCCTTCCCCGCCACGTCGCCCAGGGACAGTCCGAGGCGATGCTCGTCGACGTTGATATAGTCCACGAGGTCACCGCCCACATCGTTTGCGGGACAGGTATGAATCCAGATGTCCCAGTTCGGGAAGCGCGGATGCGCATCGGGCATCAGGGCCTCCTGCACGGCGCGTCCCGCCTCCAGCTCGTCCCGCGCAAGGATCTTGTCCTTGAGCTCCAGCAGGAGAATGAAAAGGATGATGAAGCCGCCGACGATATGCCAGTTGGTGGACGTGCTCATGTTGCCACTCGAGACGGTGGTCTGCATGAACAGCAGCATGACCACGCCGGTCAGCAGCAGCAGGCGCCGCGCCGGCGTCAGGTGCATGTACATGGCCCTGAACAGCCAGTAGGGGACGACGAAGACCTTCTTGAACATGCTCATGCTGTCGAGGCGTTGCTTCTGCTCGTCGCTGAGAAAGAACGCGCGCACCTCGCGCCAGTCCTGTCGCACGCTCTTGCGGAAATCCCCCTGTCGAAAATCAGAGCGGAGGGTTTCCCTGAAGCCGGGCTCCTTTGTTCTATGTGTGTTGTCCTGGCTCACGGCCTCATGTCTTCCTGGATCGACTGTCCCGATATACGCAGGATACGCTCATTTGTTACCCGCGCACCATGTCGTGTTTCCCCGACGCCCAGAGTATGGCCGGGACCACCCAGTCAATGGTCGCGCGGTAATAAAAACCCTTGTCCGCGCTCTCCGGCAGCTCGATTTCCCGGTATTTCCGCACACCGTGCTGCAGGCAGTATTCGAGAAAATCCCGGCAGGACGCGCGTTCGGTGGACGGATGATAGATGGAGAGTACGTTGCCGCTGAGCAGCTCGTTCTGCTGCTTCCAGAAGCGGATGAAGGAATCGGTGCAGGTGGCCAGCAGCACGACCTGCAGTCCCGGATCGCGCAGCTTGGTGGTGATCAGCACGGCGATGCCACCACCGGTACCCGCGCCCACGATGCTCACATGCGATGCGGGCACGCCCGCCTCCAGCAGCGTGCGAATCTGTGCGATGATCTGCTCCGCGAAAAGATAGGGGTGCGTGCCTTTCTGCCGCGGCTCTGCGATCACGGTGAAGCCCTCGGTGGCGAAGCGGTTCACGATGCCGGCATAGTCGTAGCGCCCGTACTGTGGATGCACGGGCTCCATATCGAAGGTATTGACGATGTCGTCGTGAATATAGAAAAGGTATAATTTTTCCCTGTCGATGCTGTCGGGAACGGTCGCGAGAATGTTCTGCGCCTCGGCTCCGGCGGCGAGCAGCAGCGTCAGCAGCGGCAGCAGAATAAAACGTTGCATGGGAATCGTCGTCATCGGTGATACATGCGTGGAATACGGGTAATGTACGCAGGAGACGGGGACAGAGACAACCGTACGATCATGACGTTCCGTGCAGGACGTAGCAGCCCGCGCGCGTCGGATGATCCTCCACAAGAGCGTCCGGCGCGACATCGCGCAGCAGCCAGAGTATGAGCATGTCCCCGCCCGCCGCGAAGGTGAAAAACAGACCGAAGCCCGCGGCGGCTGCGCTGCCGCTGACCAGGGCGTACAGCGCGGGCAGTATGCCGAGAAGTATGAGCGGCATGACCGCGCCGATGCGGTACGGCCGTGCGCGCATCGGCTCGGAGCAGTGCGCGTAGGGGGTGACGGTTTTCCAGTCGAAACCGAAGCGTATCACCCCGAAGGGCTTTCCCGTCGTCAATTTCCATGTGAGTCCATGCACCGCTTCGT
>JAVVFP010000569.1:0-2375 GCA_032250495.1 Bacteroidota bacterium
TATGTCATCGGGCCGCGGGGATTGCGATAGAAGAGATACCCCGTCCACACCTGCATACAGACGGCGAGGCACGCGAGCAGCGCGAACGTGCTGTTCAGCGCGATGGGCCAGGCGTCGAGATTGAAGTAGGCGGCGAGAAACACCGCGAGCGGAAGAAAGGCAGCCGCGAGCGAGAGGTAGCGCGCCCGTTCGGGACCGAGCTGTACGATGAGTGTGCGTTTCCCCGCGGCCAGGTCGCCCTCGTAATCCTTGAAATACGTGTAATACGTCATCAACGCGTTGAGCAGGGCGACGAAGGCGAGCATGGCCAGGCGCGCCGGGGTGAAGATGGAGGCCTCCGACGGTCCGGCGGCAATGAAAGCGAAGGCCGCGCAGGAGGCTATCATCACACCGAAAATCGCGTTGCCCCAGATGCCGTATCCCTTCGCGTATTCATAGACCACGTTGAGTCCGACGCCGAGTACGAGGGGAATGACAGCCAGCGGTTCGAGGAGCAGCCAGGTCGCGACGCAGGCGCCGATCATGAGAAGGCAGGAGAGCAGAACCGCGCCTTGCGGGTGCAGGGCGCCGGTGACCATCGGACGCGCCGGCGCGTTGATGCTGTCCTCCTCGAGTCCGAGATAGTCGTTGATGATCTGGTTGATGCCCCAGCCGAGAAAGAGGATGAGCAGGATGAGGACGGTGCTCTCCGCCGAAGTGGGGATTTCCACCGTGCGCTCGAGATCCGAAAGCGCGATGCGTCCCGAACTGTGAGCGACGTACTGGTAGTAGGCCAGTCCCACCATGCCGGCGATGCCGGTGATGAAGGAATAGTAGAGGCGCATGGACTTCACATACGCCCTGGTGAAACCGGTGATGGCTGTCGTGTTCATCAGTTCTCTCCGTCGGCGTCGTTCTTCCTGCGATGACGCACGTCTGCGTAGGCGTAAAAATCCGGCACGTCGCCGCGGTCCCAGCTGGCTGTCACCCTGCCGGACGTCGCCGGGTCGAGGGGCAGCGCGCGTGCACCGCTTTCCTGGAAGAGCCGGTGTATATCCTCCGCGCAGTGTTCGCAGAGCCAGTGATCGCCCGGGATGTCGAAGCTTTCGCGCATGCGCGCATAGATCGCCTCGAAGGCCTCGTCCCGTATGTTGCCATAGGAAATGTTCAGGAACTCGCAGGGCTGCACGTCGCCCCTGGCATTGATGTAGAAGCGATCGGTGCCCCCGGCGGTGCAGCCGAACATGTCGGACCGCTCGTCGTGTATCTGCGCGGCGACAAAGGGATATTCGATCATGTTCCTGTCGTTGTTGAATCGATGCACCATCGCTTCGACATGGTCGAGATCCTCCCGCGTGAACTCCGCGAGATCGGAGCCGAGCCACGCACCGGAGGGCTTGGGCTTGATCAGCTGCACGATGGACACGCCCAGGTATCGCGTCAGCGTCATGATGCGCTCGAAGGTTCCGTCATAAAACGCATCCCGCAGCAGGCAGGTGTTGACGGCGACGTCCACGCCCGCCTCGTGGCAGCGCGCGATGCCCTCCATCAGGATATCCCAGGCGTCGTCTCGTCCCATGAAGCGGTTCAGCTGCGCGGGATCAGGGGAGTGGAGAGAGAACATGATGGCACGCACGCCCAGGGTCCGCAGTTCCCGCAGGCGCGCGACGGTGATGCCGTCACCGGTGGAGTTGACGAAAATTTCGCCGGTGGTCACCGCGCCGCAGACGGCTTTCAACCGGTCGTAGGCAAGGAAGGGATCCCCACCTTCGATGTTGAAGAAGGCCACACCCATGGTATCCAGGCGTCGCACGACGTCGATCAGGTCGTGGAGGGGAACATCCTTCCCCAGGTCGTGTTTCTGGTAGCAGTGTTCGCAGCGGAAGCGGCAGCCCGAGGTGACCGAGATGAGCACGGAAATGGCGGGCTGCTTGCTGCCGACGGTGCGGACCTTGGCGCAGGCCTTGTAGAACGCGGGCGATGGGAAGGCCGGGACATAAAGATTGACTTTTGTCCCGTTGCCAGTGGTGACGTACTTGTTGTGTTTCATCTTCGCGAGGAAGTACAGCAGCCGGTCGAGGAAACCGAAAAAGCCTGCCAGGGGAATGCGTCGTGCGGCGACCTCGCGTGCGAAATGGAGGAAGACGGCGGCTTTCAGATACGTATTGAACAGTGTCCGGGCCATGCCGATGCGGTTCCTTATGCGTTCCATGCTGCCTCCTTATGTGTTCCGGGCCGCTTCCTCGCTGCCTGGAGCAAATTGTTTTCCCGGTACCATGCCACGGTACGGCGGATGCTTTCTTCGCGCGTGAAGGCGGGCGTAAATCCCAGCACGCGGCGCGCCTTTTCCCCGGAGTACTCGATGTTGTCGTAGAAAATGTTCACGATGGCACGCG
>JAVVFP010000568.1:0-2375 GCA_032250495.1 Bacteroidota bacterium
AAATTTCCGCTCCTGGAAGCGGACCGAAACAGACCATTCGCTCCATTCACGAGGATACTATGCAACGACTCGTACTCACCGTGCTCGCCGCCGTGTTTTCGTTCACGGCGGCTTTCGCGCAGCACACACGCAGCGACGAAGGCATCGCCGTACCGCTGCCGGAAGAACGCTACGTGCTGACGGCACAGGACGTGCAGGAGAGCATGTCCCTTGCCAAGGCGCATAACGCGTTCCAGCAGTTCGTCCATGCGAACACCGACTGGAATTTCCGCTATGACGCGCTGCGTCGCACACCGCATCGGGCCTGGGGCCGCGGCGTGCGCATCGACGGTTTCCCGAGCATTCACCTTCTCAACGCTCCGCAGGCCGGTCGCAGCTTCATCGCGACGCATGCGAGCATGCTCAACGTGCGGCCCGCAGAACTGCGCTTGCTCTACAGCGAGATCGTGCGTGGCAAGGCGTATCAGAAATACATCCAGGTGCACGACGGCATCGACGTGCTGCAATCCTACGTGGACCTTCGCATCAGCAGCGACGGCCGCGTCTTCATGTTCGGTTCCGATTTCCATCCCGCGATACAGGTCAACAGCACGCCGACGGTCTCCCTGGCCGCGGCCACCGAATTCGCCAAAGCCGGACTCCCCTACAGCGCCTCCAACGACAACATCGAGGGGGGCACGCTCTACATCCTTCCCGTCCGTTACGCGGACCGCATCGATTACCGCCTGGTCTACAATTTCCAGGTCCGCAACGATATCGACGAGCTGTGGGACACCTACGTCGACGCGCACAGCGGCAGCATCGTCTGGCGCTACGATCTGATCACCCACTTCCACGGGGGAGAAGGTCCCAACGCGATGGCGAACGTGGTCAACGGACGCATCGTGGCGAAAGTGTACAGGGAATCCTACGTGGACGCCGAAGAGACGCTTCCCCTTGCGAACACCTATGTCTGGGTGGGCGGAACGATGTACACCACGGACGCGGACGGCCGCTTTACCGCCGATCTCGGGACGAACACGACCGGACAGTTGATCACGCGGCTGAGCGGTCCCCATGCCGTCGTGCGTCGCGACGACACGACGCGCGTCCCTGGCAGCACGCCCGCCAACGCACTGCATACCGAAACCGTCGCCGCGGGACAGAGTGTGGAAATCATCTGGGACAACGCGAACTCGGTCGCGTCCGAGCGCAACACGTTCTATCACATGAACCTGGTGCGCGACTGGTCCCGCGCGCTCGACGGCTCGGCGAACAACGACCGGCTCGACGTGCAGATTCCGGGACTCGTGGAGATCGACAATACCTGCAATGCCTTCTTCGACGGACGCGGCGTCAATTTCTTCCAGTCCAGTCTCCAGTGCGGCAACACGGGAGAAATCTCCTCGGTCATCCATCACGAAATGGGTCATGGCATTCACATCTGGCTGACGCAGAAACTCACCGGCCGCTCGCCGGTCAACGGCGCCATCAAGGAAGCGGTCGCGGACATGACCACCAACCTCCTCCGTGACGATCCGCGTATCGGCGTGGGTTTCCTCAAGGGACAGGCCAACGGCGGCATCATCCGTAACAGCCAGAACACGCTGCGTTACCCCGAGGACGTGGTGAACGAGATCCACGACGACGGCATGATTCTCACCGGCGCCGTCTGGGACGTGCGCAAGGCCATCGGTATCGACGCCACCGCACGCCTGTACCACGACGCCATGTACGGCACACCCGACGGCACCGCGCTCGGCGTCGCGCTGGCGGACTATTTCATCGAGTTCCTCGTCGCCGACGATGACGACGGCGATCTTTCCAACGGCACGCCGCACAGCGAAGCCATCATCGCCGCGTTCAACGCGCATGGCATTCCCGGCTCCGCGATCACGGTGATTCACGAAGGCATGGACGACCAGAACACGGTGTCCGGTACCTATGAGATCACGGGCATCGCGCGCATCGGCGGCAACATCGACAGCAACCTTCTCAATATCGAACGCGTGGACATCGTGTACTCCGCCGACAACTGGCAGAGCAGCAGCCGTTTCACCGCGAACTATCTTCCCGCCACGCAGAGTTTCGTCGGGGAATTCCCCGCGCAGAAGGCCGGAAGCATCGTCCGTTACTACATCGAGGCCTTCGATAATTTCGGCGGCAGCCTGCTCGAACCCCTGCAGGCGCCGCAGTCCAGCTACCTCTTCCTCGTCGGCTATGAGCGCAAGCATTTCCATGACGCCGAAACCGGGGATGACTGGCGCGTGGTCTCCGACGCGACGACAGGAGAATGGATACGGGACGAACCGGTAGGTACCTGGAACACGCAGCTGGGCGGCGAAGGCGATGTTCCCTACGTGCAGCCAGCGGAGGATCACACGCCAGGTGCGGGA
>JAVVFP010000570.1:0-2375 GCA_032250495.1 Bacteroidota bacterium
CGGTATCTTTGTACCTGAAAACGACGACTTGACTTTCACATAGCAATCTGCAATCTTAAGTCTTCCATTTGCCATTTGCCTTCCCATCGCGTAGGTTGCAGTTGCGTTCTTTGACAATCTTCCATGGTTCCCTCACGGGATGAAAATGGGAATGCCGTGCAAATCGGCAGCTGCCCCGCAACTGTGAGCGACGTCGAGCCCGTACTGATACCACTGGAGTGATCCGGGAAGGTGTGCGGGCGGTTCTCCCTCCAAGGGAGACACGCCGCGAGTCAGGAGACCTGCCATGGACCATTACACAGGCCTTCGCGGGTGAGGTTCCTGATGACGTGCGCGCCATCGCTCCCTTACCCCCTCTGTCCATTGACGGAGGGTGTTTTCGTTTTGCACTCCCCCGCAGGCCGGGATTCACGACATGACCCTGCGGGTATTTCTATTCATACTGCTTTCCTCCTCCATGCTTCCCATGGCCCTGCCGCCGCTGTGCGCCCAGATGCGCCTTGTGGAGGACGATACGCTGTTCTTCGCTTTCGGCGAGCAGGTGACGGTCACGGCCACGCGTCTGCCGACGGCACTGGAACACGCTCCGGCGGCGACGGAAGTGTTCACGGCAAGGGACATCGCGCGGCTGCCGGTGCACACGGTGTCGGAACTGATCGCTGTGACGCCGGGCGGGATGCTGCGCGATTACGGAGGCAGCGGAGCGCTGCAACTGGCCTCGCTTCGCGGACTCGGTGCGGAATACACCCTCGTCCTTCTCAACGGCATGCGTCTCAATGGCGCGCAGAACGCGCTGGTGGATATGGGACAGCTGTCGCTCCGCCACGTCGACCGTGTGGAAATCGCCCGCGGGGGCTTCGCCGCTCTCTACGGCAGCAATGCGCTGGGCGGCGTGGTCAATATCGTCACCGCGCAGCATGCCGTCCCTCCCTCGCTGCAGCTCGGCTATGGCGGTTTCGGCTGGAAACAGGCCGCGGCCTCCGCCGGCGTGCAGGGCGGAGCGGGACGCGCCTTCGCTGACGTCCGCTACGAGGAAGCCGACAACGACTACGACTTCATCCCCTCCTGGGGCGGCGAGGAGCTCGCACGCCGCAACGCCTCCTCGCTCCGCCGCGCCGTCAGCGCCGGGGGAGACCTGCTGCTGCGGGATGCGACACTGTCCCTCTACCTCGATGCCCATGACCACGAAAGCGGCACGCCGGGCGCGGTGTTTTCCGCTGCGCAGGGACGCGCGCGGCAGCGTGACCGGGCCCTGCTGCTCTCGCTGCAGCTGGACTGGGCGGCCTCCTCCACCGGACGCCTGCGCGCGTCGCTCGGGGGACGCTCCTCCCGGCAGAGCTACAGCGACCCCGGTCTCGTCGTGGCGGGCACGGCGCTGGACAGCCGCTACGATAACCGGCAGCTCAGCGCGTCCCTCGCCTGGGAACAATCCCTCGCCGCACGCCATCGCCTCATCGTGGGAGCGGAGGGCAGCTTCGATGAACTGGAAAGCGCCGAACTGCGCGCCCTGCCGCAGCGCCGGGGACTGGCGCTGTTCGGTGCGGGCGAACTGCAGCTGGAGCTTGTCGGACGGACGCTGCGCATCTTTCCCTCCCTGCGTTACGAGACCATACGCGAGGCCGAAGGCGCGCACGCGTACAACGAGGCGACGCCCTCCATGGGACTGCATTACGCGGTGACGGACGCACTTGCCGTGCGCGCACGCTGGTCGCGCGGTTTCAGCACGCCGACGTTCAATCAGCTCTACTGGCGCGAAGGCGGGAATCCGACCCTTCGACCGGAATATTCCACGGCCTGGGACGGCGGACTGGTCCTGACCTCCCCGTCGCTGCTCGCGTCCGCGGAACTCACGTTTTTCCACCACGACATCAGGGACAAAATTGTATGGACGCCGGGCGAGGGATTATACTGGAGACCCAACAACATTCAGCATGTGCTCTCCACCGGTGCGGAAGCCGCCGCCATGCTGCGTTTTCTTCGTGACCGCCTGCGCCTGCGCCTCAGCGCACAGTGGATGAACACGCGGAAAATGAACGCATCCTTCCCCGGTGACGCCACCGAGGGCAAACAGCTGATCTACGTGCCGCGCTGGAGCGGTGCGGCTGTGCTCGGCGCCGCGATCACGCGCGACTTCTCGGCGGCCGCGACGCTGCGCGTGCTCGGCGAGCGTTACTACACCGAGAGCAACGACGCCGCGCTGCCGGCGCACGCCGTGCTCGACTGCGCGGTGACGCTCGGTCGCGATGTCGCAGGACTGCGCGGCGACCTGCGCCTCGAGCTGCGCAATGCGCTGGACAGCGCCTATGAAGTCGTGGCCTTCTATCCCATGCCCGGACGCCATGTCCGCGCCACATTCACGACCACTGTCATGTAAG
>JAVVFP010000571.1:0-2369 GCA_032250495.1 Bacteroidota bacterium
CTACATGCTGACGCTGCGGCTTGAAAACCAGTCCTTCGGAAAAAATCGGAATTGAGGTCCCTCCCATGAAGCAACGTTATCACATCATCGCACTCACCTGCATGCTCGTGCTCTGCGCTTCCGCCGCAGTCGCGCAGGACAGGCTCCCCGTGCGGGAATACACCGCTCCGGAGGAACTGATTTCCATGGATGCGACCACGACGCTCTCGCAGGCCATCGAAATATTCAACAATGCGAGCAAGCGCTTTCGCGGGAAACCCATCATCTATGACGGGGAATCGAAGGACAGGATAGGACTGAACATCACGCATCAGCACTGGCAGGACGCCATGGACCTGGTGCTGCGCGTCATGGATCACTGGTACGAGGAGCGGGAGGATTTCGTACGCGTGTTTTCCCTGAAAAAAACGGGAAGCAGCAAGGACACCAGCGGTAAAAAGGCGGAAGAAGTCATACAGACCCGCGAGGTGCAGATTTCCGCCGTCTTCTTCGAGGCGAATCGCACGGAACTCGAACGTCTCGGACTCGACTGGTTCCTGACGAATGCGACGCCTTCGGTCGGCATCTCGCAGACCACATCGACAACAGGAACGACGGCGTTCGGGGCCGACGACCAGGGCGCGGAGGGGGAGACACAGATCGAAATCGGCTCGATCACCACGCTGGCCTACGGCAACGGGACACTGGAAGTGCTCGCCGCGCTCAAGGCGCTGCAGTCCGAGAACCTCGGCGAACTGATCGCCAGTCCGAACATCACCGTGCGCAGCGGTGAAATCGGCCGCATACAGGTGGGACAGGATTTCTCCGTCAAGCAGAAGGATTTCTCCGGCAACACGACGGAGAAATTCTTCAGTACCGGTACCATCATCGAAGTGGAGCCGACCGTACTGCAGAAGGACAGCATCGAATTCGTCAACCTCGTCA
This sequence comes from Bacteroidota bacterium, assembly GCA_032250495.1. Lineage (GTDB taxonomy): Bacteria > Bacteroidota > Ignavibacteria > SZUA-365 > SZUA-365 > BM516. The sequence goes on from JAVVFP010000571.1 coordinate 925, forward strand.
TTTCCGCCGAGCGCAGCACCTTTCAGCCGGACCCGGTGAGCACCATCATCAACAAAACCGCGGCGAATACCTCCGTGGTCCTGATGAACGGGGAAGAGACCGTCGTCGGCGGACTCGTGACCAACGAGTACAAGAGCATCCGCCGCGGCATCCCTTTCCTGAAGGACCTTCCGTGGTGGGTCTTCGGACTCCGCTACGTTTTCGGTTACGAGGAGGTGCAGGTCGACAAGCGCGAACTCATCATCATCCTGCGCGCCGATATCGTGCCGTCGGTGGAGAAGAGAATGGCGCTGAAAATCGAGGAGATCAAGCGCGGCCAGAACGCCCTGCAGCGTGAATCCCAGCGCATGGAAACCCTGCGCCTGGATCTGCTGCGCCAGATCGAGACGGCGAAGGAGAGCCGTGACTGATATTCCGCACCGCAGGAAGGAAAGGGCAGCCAGCATGTCGCTGCATACGAAGGACGTCATATGAGATTGTTCGCGAACCTGTCTATCCGTGCCAAGCTGACGGCAGTCATCTCTCTGCTGTTCTGGACGGTGTCCATATTCATCTTCATCTTTTTTCCCGCCCGCCAGCGTGACCAGGCGAATGAAGCCCTGCTTTCACGCGCCAGGACACTGGCCGCGAATGCGACCATACCGTTCTCCGAGCAGCAAGACCTCGAAAGTGACAAGGTGCGCGAGCATGCCCTGCACGTGGCCAGGTTCGATTCTCTGCTGCTGTACGTCATGCTCATCGACAGCAAGGGGAATCTCGTCGAGGCGATCAATCCCGATATCGCGCGGCAGGTCCATTACAAGGAACTCGCGGATCCTTTCGGATCGGATGCCGGTATCTGCAAGGCCAGCGCGGAAATACGCAGCCGGGAAGGAAAGCGGCTCGGTACGATGTATATCGGCCTCTCCACGCGGGACGTGCTCGCAGGAATGGAGGAGACACAGACCACCATCGCGCTGATCAGCCTGATCATTTTCCTCATCGGCGTGGTGACCGTGATCGGCGTCTCCACCGTGATCACCAATCCCCTGCGCAACATGGTGGAAACCGTCGAGCAGATCGCCAGCGGCGACTATGTGCAGCGGGCGAACGTTTCTTCGCAGGACGAGGTGGGACACCTGGCCTTCTCCTTCAATCAGATGGTGGGAAATCTCAAGAAAGCCTACGACGAACTCGAGCATGCGAATCTCAACCTGGAACAGCGCGTCACTGAGCGCACCAGGGAACTGAACGAAGAGGTGCAGGAACGCAGACGCGTCGAGGAAGCGCTGCGCGACAGTGAATCGAGACAACGCGCCGTCATCAGCGCGCTGCCTACGACGCTCCGCGCGCCCTCTTCAGCCCCACGCCCGCCAGGTAGATCTCGAGCATCTGGCGGGCAGTCTCGTCCAACTCCGGCCCGAGGCCGGCCAGGCGCTCGCCGAGCAGCAGCCGCGACATGATGA
>JAVVFP010000022.1:0-13726 GCA_032250495.1 Bacteroidota bacterium
TCCTCCATGCTGAAAATTCCTTCCGGCGTGAACAGGGACCAGCTGACTCCGCCGCCGAGCACGGAACGGTGAACCTCCTCAAGGACGTCACCGATGCTCGGCGGAAGCGGTGAAATGGAGAGCACCCCGCCGTTCGCGTCGCGTACCATCGCGCCATTCAGGGAAATGACAGGGGTACCGAGACCGAGTTCATCGCTATAGGAGCGGGTGAAACCGTCGGTGCGACCGGAGGCGAGCACGAGTTTGACACCGGCGCCCGTGAGGGAGCGTATGGATGCACGCACTTCCTCCGGTATGGTGTTGCCACCGGTGAGGAGGGTGCCGTCAAGATCACAGAACACGCAGCGGACGCGTGGGAGTCGCTTCCGCCGCAGCGCAGTCGTTTCAAACAGGCGTATCATGTTTCGATTCACGCATCAGGCGCGCCAGTATATACCAGAGGCACAGCAGTGCGCTTCCCGCGCTCGCTGCCCAGAGAAATTGTTCCGTCGCGTTTCCGAACAGTAGTGCAGCGACAAGGAAAAGTACGGAATAGATCAGTAGAACCCCAAGTATCCAACCGAGGAAGCGCGTCGCGTACTGTCGGTCCGGCGAGATGTCCCCGTGGACGGCCGAAAGCGGTCCCCAGAAACCGGAGGGCCGGACACGCCGGTAAAAGGCGCTGAGCGTCGCTGTCCCCGTTGCGGGTGTCAGCACGGTGACCAGCAGCCAGCTTACCGTCGTAACCCCGACGATGATGAACATGCTGTCGGGAAATACGATCGCGGCAGCGGGCTTCCAGAGATTGTGCACGGTGATGGCCGCGTAGGTGATGCCGGGCGCGATGGTGGCCGTGATCTCGCTCCACGCGTTGATGCGCCACCAGTACCAGCGAAGCAGCAGGACGAGGCCGAGTCCTGCCCCGCATTCGATGATGAACTGCCAGGCGCCGGCGATGCTGTCGATGAAAAGCGTCAGGAGGAGAGAGGCGAGCATGAGCAGCATCGTGGTTACACGGGAAGCGAAGACATAGTGTTTCTCACTGCGACCCGGGGCAGCGAAGCGGCGCCAGAAATCGTGCACGAGATAGGAGCTGCCCCAGTTCAGGTGCGTGGAAATGGTGGACATGTAGGCTGCGAAGAATGCCGCGACCATGACACCCTTGACGCCGGACGGCAGAAAATCGTTCATGGCATAAATGTAGCCGAGCTTCGCATCCGCGGGATCGAGCTGCGGGTACAGCACCAGTGCGGCCAACGCGACCAGTATCCAGGGCCAGGGACGCAGGCAGAAAAAGGTGATCTGAAAAAAGAGCACAGCGAATACCGAGTGCTTTTCATTCTTGGTACTCAACATGCGCTGCGCAACGTATCCACCTCCGCCCGGCTCGGCACCGGGATACCAGGACGCCCACCATTGCATGCCGACATACGCGAGGAAGGCGCCTCCGGAAAGCGCCAGGACACCGGTGACACCGTCCTCCACGGTACCGATGACGGGGAGCAGATTGAAGGTCGACGCGGGCAGCGCATTCTGCAGGGCTGCCAGTCCGCCGATCTCCGGAGAGTCCACGACCAGGACGGCGAGTATGATGCAGCCGGCCATGGCGATGACGAATTGCACGGCATCGGTGACGGCGACGCCCCATAACCCGGAAAGTGTCGAATACAGGGCGGAGAAAAGCATCGCGGCGGCGATATACCAGAAGACTTCCGCCGCGGAGATGCCGAACATGCCCTCGAGTATTGTAGCCATCGCAACGTTGACCCAGCCCATGATGATGGCATTCATGAAAAGGCCGAGGTACAGCGCGCGAAAGCCGCGCAGAAATCCAGCGGGTTTGCCGTCATAGCGAATCTCGATGAACTCGAGATCCGTCATCACTTCCGCGCGTCGCCAGAGATGTGCGAAGAAGAAGACCGTTACCATGCCGCCGATCGCCATGTTCCACCAGAGCCAGTTCCCCGCGATGCCGTTGGAGGCGACAAGTTCGGTCACGGCGAGCGGCGTATCCGCCCCGAAGGTCGTCGCCACCATCGACAGTCCGGCGAGCCACCAGGGAAGACTGCGTCCGCTGAGGAAGAAATCCGTCGTGCTGCGTCCTGCGCGACGTGCGAAATACACACCGACGCCGATGCTGAGGACGAAGTACCCCCCGAGAATCATCCAGTCCAGCGTACTCATACGAGGTCACCTCCTGTACCCTTTCCCCTGTCGAGCGCGGAAAGCAGCAGCGCGGCCCCGACGGTGAGGAGCGTCCCGCTGAGCGTATACCAGGTCCATGCCAGCGGTGTCAGGAGGATCACGACGGCATTCCCGAGAATCCCCACGACAAAGCCTGCGCCGGCGGCACGCGTGGAAACGGCCCCGGGAAGCAGCGTCAGGATGAACAGGCCCAGCAGTCCGCCATACGTGTACGACGCGATACTCAATGCGAGTTCAACGACGACATCGGGTGTCCGAATGAAAAGAAGGGAGACGAGGAAGAGCACCACGGCCCAGAAAAAGGCGAGTCCCCGTGACCAGCGCAGTGCGCGTGCGTCGTCGAAGGCTTTCCGATGGGCAGGCAGAATAAAGTCGAGCATGGTCGTGGAACTGAGCGCGCTGATCGAACTCGACAGCGTCGACATCGCGGCGGCGAGGATACCCGCCACGATAAGACCGGTGACGCCGACGGGAAGCTCGCTGAGGATGAAGACCGCGAACACCTCGTTCGAGGTGTACGAGCCTGCCTCCAGGTACAGGGAGAGCAGCGCGCCGACGAGCAGGAAAAGTGCGAATTGGAAAAACACCACGACGCCGCTGAGTATCATGGCGCGCTGCGCGGGACGCCGGGCGCCGGAAGCGAGCACACGCTGCACGATCAGCTGGTCGGTGCCGTGCGAGGCCATCGAAAGGACGGCACCACCGACAACGCCGCCGATCAGTGTGTACGGTTCGGTGAGCAATGCGCTGAGACCGCCTGGCGGAAGGATGCTGATGACCTGCAGCTTCCCCTTCGCGGAGAGGGTGGATACTGTCTCGGCGAAGGACGACGGTAACAGGCTCGACAGCACGTACAGGGAAATCGCCGCACCGAAAATGTAAATGAACCACTGTGCGACATCGGTCCATATGACCGCGCGGATCCCTCCGAAATAGACATACAGCAGCGTGAGCACGGTGAGCACCGCCATGGCAACGACGTATACTTCGGAACTGCCGGTCCCGGGAAAGAGCCGGAACCCTTCCATGAGCAGCGCGAGGGGAATGGCCGTCGTGTACAGCCGAACCCCGTCGGCGAACAGGCGGGTCCCCATGAAGACCGCAGAAGCGGATCGACGGAGCGAGGGACTGAAGCGACGCTCGATGACGGCATACGCGGTGTCGATCTCCCCTTCGAAATATCGGGGGATCAGGAACACCGCGACGGCGATGCGTCCGAGAATGTAGCCGATCGCCAGCTGGAGGAAGAGAAGGGATCCGCCGTACGCGAGTCCAGGGAGGGAGAGGAAGGTGAGTGCGCTCGTTTCCGTCGCCACGATGGTACCGCAGACGGCCCACCAGGGAATGGGACGGTCGCTGATGAAGTAATCGCGCGCGGACCGCTGTCTACCTCCCATCAAGACACCGAAGAGCGCGATGCCTGCGAGGTAGAGAAGCACGATGATGCCGTCGATAATACTGAAAGTCATCCGTTGTCCGGAAAGCGCTGTCAGTCTTCGACGATAAGGTCGCGAGCCTCGTCGATGCTGCTGACGAGTGGAATCACGTCCATGAGTTTCGCGATTTCGAACAGTGAGCGGATTTTCCCGTTGACGTCCACGACGATCAGTCCGGCTTCGCGCTCACGAAGCTGTCGTTCTGCGAGCAGTATCGCGGAAAGTCCGCTGCTGTCGCAAAATGTCACCTCCGCCAGATCCAGGATGAGCACGTCGATACTTGACTGGCAGAGAATCAGGAACTCGCTTTTGGCTTCGGCCGCGTTGTTCGCGTCGAGACGGTTTTCGTGGAGATGAAAGATTGCGAGGCCGTTTTCCTTGTCGACTGTGAATTTCATGCGTTCTCCTGCGATGATTCTGAAAGCTGTGCGAGGAAGGCGTCCTCGTCGATCACGTCGATACCGAGGCGCCGGGCCTTTTCAAGCTTCGATCCGGCGGACTCCCCGGCGACGACGATATCTGTTTGTTTACTGACGCTGCCGCTGACTTTGCCGCCGTAACGCTCGATTCGCGCCCGCGCTTCATCGCGGGTCATGCGCGCGAGCGTCCCTGTGAGCACGAAAGTGCGACCCGTGAAAAAGTCGTGCTGCTCGTCGTTGCTGATCGCGGTTTCCGCGTTGACACCGGAGGCGACGAGGCGGTGCACCAGCGAACGCGTTCCCTCGTCCGCGAAAAAGCGCAGGACGGTCGATGCGATGCGTGGACCGACACCGTCGATGACGAGGAGTGCTTCCTCGTCCGCCTTCTCCAGGGCATCGATGGAGCGAAAATGGGCGGCGAGAAGGCGTGCGACCGACTGGCCCACGAAACGGATGCCGAGCGCGTATATGACTCGGTCGAGCGTCCGCGATTTGCTCTCTTCAATTCCCGCGAGAAGATTGTCCGCGCTCTTCCGACCGAAACGGTCGAGGGTCTCGATTTCTTCCCGGCAGTCGGCCAGCGCGTACAGGTCGGCATAGCTCGTGATCAGTCCGCGGTCCACGAGCACGTCGACGACGGCTGCGCCGAGACCCTCGATGTCCATCGCGCCGCGCGAGGCGAAATGTTCGATGCGTCCGCGGATCTGCGCGGGACAGCGCAGGTTCTCGCAGTACCAGGACGCTTCTCCCTCCGGCCGTTGCAGAGCGCTGCCGCACGCGGGACAGTTGGCGGGGAAGTGGTACGGCGTGGCATCCGTGGGACGCAGTTCGCTTACGATGCCGGTGACCTTGGGAATGACATCGCCTCCTTTCTCGATGACGACCGTGTCACCGATATGCAGGTCGAGCTCGCGTATGAAATCCTCGTTATGCAATGTCGCGCGACTGATGGTGGAACCGGAAAGTGCAACAGGCTGCAGATGTGCCACGGGAGTGATCGTGCCCATGCGTCCGACCTGCACCTCGATTCCGTCGAGTTTCGTCTGTGCGCGGCGCGCGGGGAATTTGAACGCGATGGCCCAGCGCGGACTGCGTGCGACGCTCCCCAGCTCCTCCTGCTGCCTGAAATCATCGACTTTCACCACGATGCCGTCTATCTCGTAGGGAAGATCTTCACGTTGGTTCTGCCACGTCTGCCAGAAATCGATGACTTCGTCGATATCGTCGCAGAGTCGCGTGTGCGGGTTTACGGAAAAACCGCAGCGTCGCATGTATTCCAGAGCGTCGTGCTGTGTTGCAACACCGGGAACACTGCCGATGAGTCCATACATATAGGCGTACATGCGCCGCCGCGCCACGAGAGCGGAGTCCTGCATTTTCAGCGTACCCGCCGTCGAATTGCGCGGATTGGCGAAAAGCTTTTCACCGGCTGCCGCCCGCTCGCTGTTGAGTGCGGCGAAATCCTTTTTGTGCATCACTACCTCACCGCGCACTTCGAGCGCCGCGGGCGGAGCGGCCTCGGCACGCAGGCCGAGTGGCAGTGACCGAATTGTACGCGCGTTTGCACTGATGTCGTCGCCCCGCGTACCGTCCCCGCGCGTGGCCGCGCGTTCGAAGTTGCCGTCACTGTAACGTACGGAGAGTGCGACGCCGTCAATCTTCAATTCTACATGATAGCGCAGCTTCTCGACTCCGAGCAGCGAGGTGACGCGACGATGGAAATCACGCACGTCCTCTTCGTCGTAAGTGTTGGCGAGACTGAGCATGGGAACGTCGTGCGTGACGGTGGGAAAATCCCGCGTGAGGACGCCTCCGACCCGCTGAGTCGGAGAATGCGATGTGCGCAGTTCCGGGTGCGTCTCCTCGATGTCCTGCAGTTCCCTGAAGAGTGCGTCGTAAGCTTCGTCGGTGATGGCAGGATCCGCGAGAACATAGTAACGGTAATCGTGTTCAAGAATTTCTTCACTCAGCGCGGCGTGGCGTTCGCGTATTTGCTTGGGGACTGCCATGGCGCGATCAATTTCCGTCCAGCTGCCGGCGGGAAAGCGTCACGTTCTTTACCACCGCACCTTCTTCGCCGAGCGTGCCGATTTCCCTGCCGTTGAGAAAGAATGTGACCGCCCCCGCGTCTCCGAGGGTGATGACGAAATAGTCCTTCGCTTTCCATACGCGATGCTCTTTGGAATTGAGCGAACCGCGTTCGGTGCGCAGGGTGTCCATTTTCACCGAGAACCACACCGGTGCGCTGGTGAACGCCTCGAGCACGAGACTGTCGGCGCGCTCGAAAACGCGTGCCTTGCTCTCAACGGGATCAGGCGGCGTGAGCGTCTCGGCGGGAATGCTGTCCTCCGCCACGATATCGAGTTCCGTCATCGCATACTGCGAGGAATCGATGAAGCGACCCGCTTCGATGCTCGCCTTGATCGCCGTGGAATCGGCCTGTGCCGTCTGCTCTCCGTCCCCTGAACCAAAATAAAAGATGCCGTATACCGCGATCACGACGATGACGACGAATACGAGACCCACTCCGATGATGCGCTTTTCATTGGGGGCATCACCGGTACGGGACGACGCCGGGGGGGGAGGAGACGACGGCTTCCCGGTCGCTGGTCGGGACGCAGAATGCGCAGCGGCGGCCGATGAGGAGGCCGCGACCCCGCTGCCGGAAGGGCCGGCGGCTTTCTTGCGGGGACGCTCATCGCGCCCACTTTTTTCCCGTGTCGAGGCAGCCTGGCCGGATGCACTCTCCTCGACGCGTTCTTCAGGGGGCGCCGCCTTTTCTCCGGCTGACGCATCCTTGCGATGCGGTCCCTCCTGGAATACTTCAGACGGAAGGTCTTCATCTGATGTCGGCGTCCCGCTCCCGGACTTGCGTGACGGAGGGGTGAGGGCTTCGGTGGGAGCGGACGTCGTGCGTATATCTATCGGCGTCCCTGAATCTTCATCGACATAGCGGGATTTTCGAACCGGGGGAACATAATCGTCGGGTGCCACTTCGGCGGTGCCGTCGACTTCCACGTGGGAGGTGGGACGGTTGAGGGGTTCAATGTATTCGATGGTATCGTCTACTTCGATCCGGAGGTTGGAGCTGTCAATGTTCTCCGGGGGACGCGGAATACCTTTTTCCGACTCTGCCGCTTCGTTGTAGTATGCCAGCGTGTCGTCTTCGTCGAGTCCCACGGCGCGGGCATACTCGCGTACGAAGGCCCGCACATAGGTCTGCGGCAGGGAAGGGAAATCGCCGGACTCGATCAGCCGCAGATTCTTGAGACTGATGCGAGTCGCGTCGTGAATGTCCTCGAGGGACATTTCCGAGGTCTGGCGGGCGCTTTTAAGGTGGGCTCCAAAATCCTTCATGGAGACGGTCATTCGCTTGGGTGTGAAAACAGTAAAGCCTGTCGTGAAAAGTTAGTCCGCGACGCAGGTAAAAGCAAGGAGAGGAACGGCGGGTCGGGAGGCGGAACGGCGATATCACCGGGTCGTGCCCGGGAGTCCGAGCTGCCGCTCGTTGCGGAAGTCGTAGGCCGTCCTGCGCGTCAGGTCCGCCAGCGCCAGGTGGTAGTCGATGACCGCCTCAAGCGCCGTGAGACGCGCCTGCAGCAGACGGGATCGTGCCTGTGCCAGCTCCGTCGAGCCGATGGTGCCGACTTCGTAACGCTTCGTGCTGATGTCATTGGCTATTTCGGCGATGAGACGTGATTTCTGCAGCACCTCGGCGCGCCGGGCGGAAGAGACGAGACTGCGGACCAGGTCGATGATTTCCTGCTCTATCGTCAGTTCGAGATTCTCCGCAGTCAGTTCGGCATTGCGCAGGCGGGCTTCTGCCGCTTCGAGATCACGGGAGTGCTTGCCCCAGTCGAAAATCGGGACACTGAGCGTGAAGGCGGCGCGGCGCGTATCGCGGAGATCATCGTAGAGTCCATTGAAGGTCGGTCGGTTGTTGTTCAAACCGTAGCTGAGGAACAGGTCGCCGCGGATGCTGCGCTGTGCGTCGATTTGTTCCATGGAGAGTTCGCTGCGCTCGATATTGTTCACCGCGCGCTGCAATTCGACCTGTGTACGCTTCGCACGGTCGACGGCCTCCTCCACATCGACGGGCACCATGACGATCGTTGTGTCGCGGAGCAGGCAATGCAAAGAATCCTTCACGGGGAGGCCGAGCAGGATCTTGAACTGGTTTTCACTGGAGATCAGCGTGTTGGACGCGCTGTAAAGATCGTTGCGCGCAGCTGCGAGATCGACTTCGAACTGCAGCGCCTCGACCTCCGCGATCAGTCCTGCGCGGAATTTCCGCTGCGCGGTGGTGAAAGACTCCTCCGCCTGGCGCACGCGGTCCTCCTGTATGACAACGCGTTGCTGCGCCGCGTACAGGTTGTAAAACTGCCGCGTCACCGTGTAACGGAGTTCCAGCGTGTTGCGAACGAAGTCCGCCATGGACTCCTCGTAATCGATCTCGGCGCGGCGCAGCGCGATGCGCTGTGTATTCGGCACGAACAGCGGCTGCCGGAATTGCAGGGCGAGGTCGGTGTAATAGTCGCGCTCAAAGCCACCGCCCGGACCCCTGTCCTGCTGATCCTGGCGGAAGAGCATGCCGGAAAGTGATACCGTGGAATTCGTCCATATCAGCGGCTGATTGATGTTCAGACGACCGGACCACTGCAGCTGCTCGAAGGGAAAATACTGGTACCGGCGCGTGTCGGTGTTGAACTGCGAGAGCAGCGTGCGGCTGTAGTCGGGGAGATCGAATTGCAGATCGACCGTACTGAGCAGCGCGAGCCGCGCTGCTTCCGCTGCTGCCTCCGAAGCGCGCAGCTGCTGCCGGGCGCTGCGCGCGGTGAAGCTTTTCTCGAACGCGATGTCGATGGACTCCCCGAGATCGAGAACATGCACCTGTGCAGGCAATGCTGCCGGGAGTGCGCAGAAAAGGAGGATGAGAACAGGCCGCATGGCTGTGTAAAAATGGCGATGCATTTTATTCATTTATTCATAGCGGATCGATTCGATGACGTCCTTGTCCGCCGCGCGCTTGGCGGGATAATACCCGAAGATGATGCCCGTCGCCGCGGCCACGGAGAACGCGAGGAAAATGGACCAGAAGCTGATGATGGTGCGCCATTCCGCGTAAGCCGTGATGGCGCCGGTGAGTCCCCAGCCGACGAAGATGCCGAGTATGCCACCGAATACGGAGAGCATGGCGGCTTCTGCGAGGAACTGCGTGACGATCATTGCGCGCGTGGCCCCGATGGCACGGCGGACCCCGATTTCACGTGTTCGCTCGAGCACGCTCGCGAGCATGATATTCATGATGCCGATGCCGCCCACGAGCAGGGAAATGCCGGCGATGGCGCCCATGACGATATTGAAGATGCTCTGTGTTTTCTGACTCTGCGCGATGAGCTGTTCCGGGATGGTGACGGAAAAATCCTCCTGTCCGTTATGCCTCTGCCTGAGCAGGCGCGTGATCACCGTCGCGGCGTCCGTGATGTCGGTATCCCTGCGCACCTGCACCGCGATCTGATCGATGGTGCTGCGATCGATGTAGGCCTCATCGCTGCCCCGGGACCGACGTCGACGCCCGGAGCGCCTGGAACTGCCTGCCTCCTCGCGCGGAAATTTCGCCATCGCCGTCGTGAGGGGAATAATGATGCTCCTGTTCATCGAAGGCAGTTCCACGCCGCCGGTGACCGCGGCTTTTTTCTCTTCCATGACCCCGATCACCCTGAACCACTGGTCCTGCAGCTTGACGAGCTCGTCGATCGGATTGCGGAAGCCGAAAAGATCCTTCTTGATTTCGCTGCCGATGACGCAGACATTCGCGGTGCGCGCGAGGTGGTCCGGGTGAATAAAAGCGCCTTCGGCGATGCGCACATTGAAAATCGAAGCATGTTCCGGCGTCGTACCCATGAGGACGACCTGTGCGCTGCCCTCGTACGTGCGCGCCTCGATGTCCGCTTCCCAGCTCATCGCAATGCGTTCTGCGAAGTCGAATACCGCCTCTATCGCAGCGGCGTCCTTCCGCGAGATACCGAGTGGTCTCACGGCCGCGCCCCCTTCGTCTTCATCTTCGGCGTCGACGACCATGGACCGGATGATGATATTGCGAACCCCCAGCACCTCGATCTGCTCGAGCGATTCCTGCTTTGCACCTTCCCCGATGGAGAGCATGGAAATGACAGCGCCCACGCCGAAGACGATGCCGAGCATGGTCAGGAAGCTGCGTGTTTTATGCAGCGCCAGGCTCTGAAACGCGATGGAGAGCGATTCGCGGTATTTGGTGAACAGAGGCGTCACGTCAATCCGTCCCGCCCTGCTTCGCTGTTTGTCCTGCGGGGGAGCCCGGACTTTCCTGCGTCCCTGCATCGATGTCATCCTGCTCGGGATTCTGCAGCGCGACTTTCTCCCCGGCCTCGATTCCGCCGGTGACGACGACGAAGTTGTCATTGCGCTGACCGAGTTCGACTTCCCGTTTGTCGAACGACCCGTTGTCGCCGACGTACGCCATGGTCTTGCCCTGCTCTTCGAAAATGCTGATGATGGGAATGGAGATGACGTTCTCCAGCCTGTCGACTATGATTTTCGTCGTGGTGGTGATGCCCGGCTTGAGCACTTCGTCGGTGCCATCGAGGTCGACGACGATATCGAACACCTTGATGTTCGATCCCTGGCCTTTCTGCCGGCCGATCTGCGAAACGCTGCTGATCGCGCCGGGAAAGGATTTGTCCGGGAAGGCGTCGGGGATGATCATCACCTTCTGTCCCACTTTCACCTTCGCGATATCCATCTCGTTGATGCTGACTTCCGCCTGCATCGCGGAAAGGTCGGGGAGACTGATGATGGGCATGCCCGGCCAGGGCTGATCGCCTTTCGCGATCTTGCGTCCCGTCGCCCAGTTGTTCTCGTAGACGATCAATCCGCTGATGGGTGCCCGTATCGTCAGCTGCTCCATTTCCTTCTGCGAAACCTCGATGTCACTGCGTATCTGCGCGATGCGCAGCTGCAGGTTGCCGAGTTCGGACTTGCGAACGATGCTCTTGTTCTCGAGGTTGAGCCTGGCCTGCTCGAAGGAGAGCCGGGCGCGCTCGAATTCGATTTCCGCTTCGCGCTTGCGCGCTTCCGGCTCGAACTGCATTTTTTCCCTGGCCAGCTTCGCGAGCTGGAAATTGAGCTTCGCAGTCTCGAACTCCGTCTGTGCCTGTGATTCGTCGGCGGACTGCTGTGCCTTGAGCTTCGCCAGGTCAGCGAGCGCGGTTTTCAGCTCCGTCTGCTTGTCCTGCATGCGTTTGAGGGCGGTGCTGGGATCGAAGCGGGCGAGTATGTCGCCTTCTTTCGCGGTCGTACCCTCTGGCGCCAGCTCGACGATCTGGAGATTGCCGCCGGAGATGATGCGGGGGGCGGTGATGGTCACCGAATTCTTCGCGCGGATAGAGCCGCTCTCGACGACATAGATCTCGAAATCGGCCTTTTTTGCAGTGTAAGAAGGAATGTGGTCGTCGGATGAAGGCCAGAAGACAATGGCGAGCACGATGACCGACAGTGTGGCGCCGAGAAAGACGATACGGGTATTACGTGACATTCTGTTTTCCGGCTGTATGCGAAATCGGTATTCCGGGAGCGACGACGGCGACAAATATACGGCTATTTTCGATGGAACGTTTCACGACAGAAATATTTGCCCGGCAGCTGTCGCACCACGCCGCGAAACTCCATCTGCAACAGTTCGGTGAGCAAAGCGGGAAGCGCCAGTCCGGTGCGCACCGACAATTCGTCCACATGCAGCGCTTCGTCGCTCAGGGCGTCCATGATGTGCTGCTCGCTCAGCGTAAGCTGGACAGCGGGGACGGGCCTCGTGTCGGCAGGGACGTCGAGGGAAAGTTCCTCCAGCACCGCCGCAGCGCAGGTCGCGATCTGTGCCATGCTGCGCTGTATGAGCCGGTGGGGACCCGCGCTCATCGCGTTGTGCACGTTCCCGGGAACGGCGAATACCTCGCGGTTCTGATCGAGCGCGATGCTGGCGGTGATCATTGCTCCGCCGGTCACGGCGCTTTCCATCACCACCAGGGCGCGCGAGAGTCCACTGATGATTCGGTTCCTGCGCGGGAAATTCTGCGCGTCCGGTTTCGCGTCCAGCGGGAGTTCGGAGAGGACGGCGCCATGCCCGGAGACGCTCTCGGCCAACGGGCGGTTCGTTCCCGGGTAGACGCGAAGCAGGCCGCTGCCGAGTACAGCCACCGTACGACCACCGAAGCGGAGCGCACAGCGATGGGCGACCGTATCTATTCCCATGGCGAGGCCACTGACGACAGTGATCCCGGCACCGGCGAAATGACGGCAGAAGTCCTCCGTGCAGCGCCTGCCGTAATCCGATGGATTGCGCGTCCCGACCACGGCCACGCCCTCGGTGTCCTCCGGCTGCAGCGCGCCGCGCATGAAAAGGTAAAGCGGGGGATCGTAGATGCTGCGCAGACGATCCGGATAGGCGGATGAGGCCCAGGAAAGGAAGGTGAATCCCTTCCGCGCTGCCATCTCGGCATTTTTTTCGGTCTGCCGCTCGATATCCCCGCTTCGACTCTCCTCCCGTAGCGCTGTGATGATGTTGTGCGCCATCCGGGCGCTGAAACCGTCGACGCGGAGGAGATCGGTCCGGTACGCGCGGCGGAGTTCGTCGAAGCTCCCGAAAGCGGCGAGCAGACTGCGTCCCCGGCGGGGACCGATGCCCGGCAGAAGGGAGACGCGGAAATAGTCATAAGGAGAGTGTGACATGCGAATAAAGAGTTGTTTCCCTGAAGAACCATAATAGTCCGCCGCCTCATGTCGCGCAAGGGAGAAACGGGGTAAAAAACAAGGTTGCGCTGTGCTGTTCTTTTCGATAAGTTCAAAAATGTAGAATAAAAATCGTGCCAGTGTTCTGTGCGTATAGACAGCAAAATATTATCGACGCGTTTTGCCTGCGATCTGGCCGCCTGCAAGGGGGCGTGCTGCACATTTCCGGGCGGAAGCGGCGCCCCTGTACTCGCCGAGGAAACCGAGACGCTGCGCCAGGCCTGGAAGGAAGTCAGCCACCGCGTGCCTGAAGCGCATCGCGACGAAGTCCGACGTCTCGGACTCTTCGTGCACGACGGGGAGGAGCTGACGCTGCGCTGCCACGACGACAGGGCCTGCGTCTTCGTGTTCTATGACGGGGATGTGGCGAAATGTGCGATACAGCAGGCCTTTCATGAAGGCACCTTCCACTGGCCGAAACCTGAATCCTGCCACCTTTTTCCGATCCGCGTGCGCGGCAGGAAGCGCGATCAGCTCCGCTTCGAAACCTTCTCGGAATGCGCTCCGGCCTTCACGGTGGGGGAAGCGGAAAAATTGCCGCTGGTTGCTTTCCTGAAGGATGCGCTGCGGCGCGCTTTCGGGGACGCCTTCTATGTCGGCCTGCTTCGACATACGGAGGAAATGGCCGCCGATGATGGGGGAGAGATCGACTGATGCTCCATCTCACTCAAACACAGCGCCTGCAACAGAAACTTTCACCTGCGCAGGTGCAATACCTTAAAATACTTCAGCTTCCGGTGCTTCAGCTAGAGCAAAGCATTAAGGATGAACTTGAATTGAATCCACTGCTGGAAGAGGGGACGGAGCTTCAGGAGGAGCAGGACGAGCGACTGGAACTAGAGCAGCGCGCCGAGGAAGATGATGCGG
>JAVVFP010000572.1:0-2350 GCA_032250495.1 Bacteroidota bacterium
GGGGCCTGGACGATTTCGACTACGGCTTCATCTACGGTCTCTGCGTGGAAGCGCCCTTCTTCGGCAGGGACTGGTTTTTCGAATACCGCTTCACCATCGGCTGGAACACGCTGGAAATGCCGACGTTTCCCGACGAACCGACCGCGCCGCTGCGCAACCAGAATTACGTCTTCGCGCTGGGCATGTACCTGTAACGTCACGACACCGCGGCCGGAAAGTTGCGTCCGATTATCCCCCCGTCCGCGCGCTCCCGCGCACTCCTTGTTTGCGTGAACGCGAGGATATATATTGTCGCTGTTTACCACGCACAGAAGCTGTTTTCTGCGGGCACCGCTCTGAGACTTGAGCGGCGCCGCCGCAGGAATGTGTCCATGTTTCCGCGCGCGCTTCCGCTCCAGCGGCGGAATCGGCGCGGACCACTGCGAATGATCACCGGATGGCTGCGATGTTCTGGAGCTGCAATATTTCGCGATGCATGAGGCGCGTCCTTCTGCACACAGTGCTGCTGCTGGGCTGCGCGCTGTCTCCGCTCGTCGCCCAGGAACAAACGACCGTCCGTTTCTACACGATGGAAGACGGTCTGCCGACGGCGAACGTACGCATGCTGCTCGAGGACGCCGAGGGCTTCATCTGGTGCGGCAGTGAGGAGGGGCTGCTGCGCTTCGATGGACATACGTTCAAGGTGTTCCGCAGCCGCAGCGATGTTCCGGGAGGCCTGAGCGACAACAATATCACGCGACTGTTCCTCGATCAGGACGGGAGGATGTGGGTACACACCCGACGCGCTCTGCACCGCTACGACGCGGCCACGCAGAGCTTTTCCCGCTATCCGTTCACGACAGATGGCGGCCAGGGACCTGGTGGCCGCTGGGACCGCGGCATCATGCGGACGGCGAACGGACAGCTGTGGGTTCGCACCGACAAGGGGATGAATCTCTACGACGAGCAAAAGGACCGCTTCCTGTTCTATCCACACAATGCGGCGTTCACCGGGGAAGAGGACGCGGCCTGGGCGGAGAAAGACGGTGTGATCTGTTTCGTCAGCGGCGACCGTCTCTGGTGCTTCGATACGCAAGACCTGCGCTATACCTCGTTTACCGTCGCAGATATTGACGCCGGGGCCCATGCCCTCACACGCCTGCATGCGGTGCACCGCAGATCGAACGGCGACCTCCTTGTCGCCAGCACGCGCGCCCTGTATTCGTTTGACGTGCGGGAGAAAACGTTTCAAGCGGTTACGCGCTTCCCGGAAAGTGTCACCAGTGCCATTCCGGCGGGCGACGGCCTCTGGTGCAGCATGCCCGACCTGCTGCTCTTGCGCTACGGCCTCGACGACGGCAGCCTGCGTTACTTTTCGCCGGACGCGGATACGGATGACCTGCGTCGACGACAGGCGCGACGGCTGATCGGCGACAAGCCTGCGGACAGGAGTCTGCGCCTCATCGCCGCCGATCGCGGAAACGCGCTGTGGGGAATATTTCCCGACAACAGCCTCTTTCGCTTCCTGCCTGCCGAAAGGCGCTTCGAGCGGCTCGTCACCGATGTCTTCCGCGGAACGGAAGGCTTCAGTTCCCTGATGGACCGGAGCGGGACGTTCTGGTTCACGGCCCCGGGACACGGGATCATACACATCGAGAAACATCGCGCGCGCTTTACACGCCACGCCCTGGCTGCGCAGCGCACGACGGGTTCGCAGGTGGAGAGCAACAATGTCCGCGCTTTCCTGCAATGGAACGCGGACAGTGTACTGGTCGCGACTTTGAACGGACTGTACCTGTACCTGCCGCAAAGCGATCGCTGTCAGCCGCTGACGGGATTGCCGGACGCGATCCGCAATCTGACGAAGGACGCGGTATGGTCGCTGGCACGTGACCGCAACGGCAGGCTGTGGATCGGCACCGGTGATCACGGACTGATCGTCTACGATTTGCACAGCCGCCTCTATTTCAGGGTCGCTGATCAGCGCTACCTCCCGCGCTCCCTGCGCGAAGCGCGTATGCGTTCGATCACCATCTCACCCGATGGGAAGGCGTGGATGGGGACATGGGACGGAGGCTATGTCATCGATGCGGACAGTCTCGCGCTGCCGACGCGGCGCCAGGTTTTCGTCCGACGCGTGGCATTCGCCAGTGATGTGATGCCGGACGCCACCAGCAGTATGATACTGGATGTCTACTATGATCGAAGGGGACGGCAGTGGGTCGCGACCGACCGCGGACTGCTCATGACCGATACCGATGGGAAGCTGCGGCGCTGGACAAAAAGTGTGCAGCAGAAACACGGCCTGGTCAGCGACGATATCCGTGCAATCTGCGAAGACGGGCAGGGAAGGATATGGCTCGGGACGCAT
>JAVVFP010000573.1:0-2334 GCA_032250495.1 Bacteroidota bacterium
TCGACGCCGTGCGCACGCAGGGCAGCATCGATTCCCGCATAGAGGGCCGCATCATCTTACTCGGAGAGAAACCATGAGAACATCCATGAGCCTGCTCGCCGCGCTGCTGACCATCGTCCTTCTCGCCTCGCTGCCCGCCTGCGACGACAGCGGCACGCGTCCGGGAGATGAAATCGTCTTCCCGGAAGAGAACGTCAGCTATTCCGCCCACGTGCAGCCGTTTTTCAACCTGCGCTGCGCCAATTACGGCTGTCATGAGGACGCCACGCGCGCGGCCAACCTCAGTCTCACCTCCTACGTCAACATGAACGAGCGTCCGGGCATCATCATCCCCGGCGACGCCTCGAGTTCGCTGCTGATGCAGAAAATCGACGGCCGACTGCCGCATCCCATCGAGGTGCCCATCATCATCAACGAGAACCAGCTGAACGGCATCCGCACGTGGATCAACGAAGGAGCCAAAAATAACTGATCCGATGACAGAAGTGCTCACGCAGCAGCAGGCGAAGGACTTCGCCCGCCTGCATGACAGGAAACACCGCGCGGTGGCGGGACAGCTGCTGCTCGAGGGCGAGCGGCTGGTGGAAGATGCGCTGCTGAGCGCGCGGCAGCTGCGCTGCCTCGTCGTCGAAGGGGAGAAGGAGCAGCGCTACGCGCATATCATCGCGGCGGTCCGCGAGCGCGGGACCCCCGTCCTGCGCGCCAGCGCCCGTAACACCGTCCGCCTCTCCGACACCCCGCACCCGCAGGGCATATTCGCCGTGATCGACCTGCCGTCCACCGACCCCGCGGCAGCCATCGCCGCCGCTCCGCTGGGCAGACCGCTTTTCGCGCTGCACGGCATCGCCGACCCGGGCAACCTGGGCACCATCGCGCGCAGCACCGAGTGGTTCGGGGGCGGCGCATTACTGGTGAGCGAGGGCAGCGTGGACGTTTTCAATTCCAAGGTCGTGCGCGGCAGCATGGGGTCGCTGCTGCGCCTGCACATCGGCGTGTATCCGGATTTCGACTGGCTGGCGCGTGCGGCCGTCGATGCCGGACGCGTCCTTTCCGCGACCGCGATGGAAGGGGGAAGGGCTCCCGCGGACTTCGAGCACCCCGGCGACAGCCTCGTGCTGCTCGGCGGCGAGGCGCATGGACTGCCGGCCGCGGTGATGGAGCGCATCCCTGAGCGTATCAGCATTCCCGGCGGGGGAGCGGAGTCGCTCAACATCGCCATCGCCCACGCCGTGCTCTCTTACGCGTTTTCCCTCACGTAATCCCCGCTGTTCCCGGGGCAGGAACTCTTGGGATTATGTCATGTTGTTGTGTACATTGTGAACAGTCGAATACCTGAAACAAGCTGCAGGATGTCATTCCATGCGCCGCCTGCGTAACGGAATCCTTATCCGGATAATTTACATCGCATTCATGCTCCCGGTAGCTGCGGTGCCTCTCGCGTCGCAGGACTTCGGGATGCTCGACGAGGAGTACCGCTCGCGATACTCGCAGGGACTGCTGTCCTTCCGCGTGGCCGGCGGCATGAATCGCTATTTCGGCGAATTCACGCCGCGCGATGACAGCCGGCAGATTTCGCTTTCCGCCATGTACACCGTGCGCACCTTCCTGTCCGCGGGCATCGGGGTGGATTACGGCGTCTTTTCCTACCTGCGCGAGCGCGCGCTGGCGGATCCGCAGCTCTACGACTATCAGTTCGGTCCGGAAGACGCGGAGCGTGAAACCGAGTACACTTCCTTCCACCTGCTTTTGCAGTACACGCCCATTCAATCGTCGATTTTCGACCTGTACCTGCAGCTCGGCGCGGGCGTCACCGTGTACGACGCGCTCGATCACGGAGGGGACGTGGTGGCGGTGCGGCCGGACGCGGATATGCCGGGTACGATTTCCGTGCCTTTCGGCGCGGGTTTCGACGTTTTCGTTTCACACCAGGTGGCATTGAGCGCCGAGTTGCGCTACACGAAAATATTCAAGGGGGACCTCGACGCCTATGACGAGCGCATACTGAGCATCGAGTATATCAAGGATGGTGGACAGCGCGCGTATCGTCCGGACGAGAGCAACGACGACCTGGTCACGGCGACGGTGGGACTCAAGGTTTTCCTCTTCCGCAACGACGATTACGACGGCGATCTGCTGCCGAACTGGTCGGAGGAGGGACTCGGCAGCGACATGTACGAAGCGGACAGCGATGATGACGGACTGTCGGATTTCGAGGAGACACAGCATTTCCAGGCCGATCCCATGCGCGGCGACACCGACAACGACCAGCTCAGCGACTACGAGGAAGTCACCATTTTCCGCACGCTGCCGTACAGTGACGATACCGACGGCGAC
>JAVVFP010000574.1:0-2325 GCA_032250495.1 Bacteroidota bacterium
CTTCCCTGCAGTATGCTGCGCTTTCTCTCTGCGCGCTGTTGTTGCTGTACCGGCCGGCGGCAGGGCAGGGCGACAGTCTTCGCCGCCCGCTGCCTTTCCCGGAGTATGATGCGGAGGTTTCGAACTGGCAATGGGAGCGTGCGGCCATCGTCGGCGGCGTGCTGGGCGCGACAGTGACGGGGATACACATTTACCAGCGCAACGCATGGTGGGAGGGACAACGCGGGGCCTTCCACTTCCAGGACGATCCCGATTACGCGCTGAACGTCGACAAGGCGGGACATTTTTTCGGGGGGGCGCTCGGTTCCTTTCTCGGTCAGAAGTCGCTCGAATGGTCGGGGGCATCGCGCAGCACTGCCGTCTGGGGTGGCTTTGCCATGGGGGCGCTTTTCCAACTGTACGTGGAGTTCGAGGATGGCTTTGCGCGGGACTGGGGATTCAGTCCCGGGGATGCGTACGCGAACGTGCTCGGCGCCGCATGGCCTGTCGTGCAGCACTATGTCCCGATCGCCGCGCAGCTGCAGCCCAAATTTTCCTACTGGCCTTCGCAGGCGATGCGCAATGGAACGCACCCGGGAAACGCGATCGACGATTACGAGGGACAGACGTACTGGATGGGTGTGCATGTGCATGGACTGCTGCCGGATGCATGGAAGTCCTACTGGCCCAAATGGCTCGGCATCGCCTTCGGCGTTTCCATTCGCAACATGCCGCATTTCGATCCGGAAGCCGATCCCAACGCGCTGCAGCGCAATCTCATCATCGCGCTCGATTACGACATGCGCGAAATCATTCCCGGTGACAGCTGGCTTCTGCAGACGCTGAAGGAAGCGCTCAACCATATTCATTTTCCGTCGCCGGCGATCCGGATCTCACCGGATTTCATCGCGTACGGTTTCTATTTCTAACCCCGGTTCGCGTCGTGATCAGTATCATCATCCCTACGCTCAACGAGGAAAAGCTCCTGCCGCAGCTGCTGGCGCAATTTCCTGCCTCGGTCCGCCACCTGCACGATGTCGAACTCGTGGTGAGCGACGGGGGGAGCAGCGACGCGACAACCCGCATCGCCACCGCGCACGGGGCGGTCGTCGTCACGCACGAAGCGGATCATCGGCAGACCATCGCCGAGGGACGCAATACGGGAGCCGCCGCCGCGCGCGGGGAAATCCTGGTGTTCATCAATGCCGACATCCGCATCAGCGACGTGGACGCTTTTTTCGCGGACATCACGCGTTGTCTCGCCGCGCGTGGTGTTGCCGGTGTGACCGCGCGCGTGCGTGTTTTTCCCGAGGAGGAAATTCTCTCGGACCGCATTTTCCACTTCTGGCACAACCACTACGTGCGCTTCCTCAACGCTATCGGGGAGGGCATGGGACGCGGCGAATGCCAGGTGGTGCGCAGCGGCGTATTCTCTGCCGTCGGCGGATACAACGCCGCGATGGTCGCCGGGGAGGATTACGACTTGTTCCGTCGCATACGCAGGAAGGGAAAGATCGTAATGATGAAGAATACGGTGATTTACGAGTCACCCCGCCGCTTCCGCAAATACGGCTATCTCCATATCCTCTGGGGATGGACACGGAACGCCCTCGCCGTGATCTTCCGAAACAAGTCCTCGAGCGAGGAATGGGAGGCGGTGCGTTGACACTTGTATTTCCCTGCATGAGAGGGCATATTTCACTGGAGTTGTTCAACATCGCCTGAGGGTGAACATGCTGTACCGGAAACTGCCATTGCTCCCCGTTCTGCTGCTCGTTTTCGCGATCGCGCTCACTTCCTGCAGTGACGACGATGACGGCGACGATTTCACGAGACACGAAATGGTAATCATTCCTGCGGGGAGTTTTACCATGGGTGATGCCAGCGGCGCCCATCACACGAATGAACGTCCCGCACGCACCGTCTCGCTCAACTCCTTCCAGCTCAGCAGGCTCGAAGTCTCGCAGGCCCTGTACCAGGACGTGATGGGGAGCAATCCCAGCAAGGCGAAGGGGGATAACCGTCCCGTGGAAAGCATGACATGGTACGACGCACTGCGTTTCTGCAACGCGCTCTCCGAGCGCGAGGGACTGACTCCCGTGTACACGGATATTGATGCCGGTCCCAAGGCGGACTTCAGCGCCGACGGCTACCGCCTGCCGACAGAGGCCGAATGGGAATACGCCTGCAGGGCAGGGACGACGACGCCGTATTACACGGGCAGCAGCATCGCGGACCTCGAACGCTGCGCGTGGTTCTCCGGCAATTCGAACGGGACGACGCAGGAGCGCGGACAGCTTGCGGCCAATGCCTTCGGTCTCTACGACATGCACGGGAACGTGTTCG
>JAVVFP010000023.1:0-13506 GCA_032250495.1 Bacteroidota bacterium
CAATACGGGCAGCGTCTCCGTCGATGCCGGGTCCTTCGGCTCGCTGACGACGGATGCGCTGGCGTTTCATTGCATCCTCGATTCCGCTGGCAGGCCGGCTTCATGGATGTGCGACGAAGGCAGCAGCGTCATCCGCGACGACGCGGTGCTTCTGTCTTCGTCCCTGCCCGTGCGCATACTCTGCGTCATCCTGCCGGACGGCCTGCAGTTGACCGTGCGCTCCGCCACGACAGCGGATCTGCGACTCCGCGTGCCCACTCCCGTGACGCGGGTGTGCGGGCCGGGACTGCGGGACTGGAGTATGGAAGGAGAAATGCTGCGCCTGTCTCTCGACGGCGACGCGGACCTGGAAATCTCCTTCTCCGGCACGGCGACCGATGTCGCAGGCAGCGACGGTCACTTTCCCCTCGTCCCGCAGCTGCATGCCCCCTACCCGCAGCCGCTGCAGCGCACACACGCACGCCTCGTGCACGTCCCGTACACTCTCGGAACCCCGGCCCCGCTCTCGTTCATCCTCTACGACGCACTCGGACGCGTCGTGCGAAGCCGGAACACGTCGGCGCAGGAGGCCGGGACACACATACATTCCGTCGCGGTCGGCGAACTTCCCGCGGGACAGTACCTTCTGCGTCTGCAAAGCGGGAGCGGGAGCAGCGCAAGACGCATCGTCATTTACTGAACACGACATTGAATCTGATTCAAGGAAGTATATAGACAGGAGCAGGACACAATGATCAGCCATTCGCATCAATCCAAACCACCCGTCGCCTGGGCTCTGGCCTTCTCCGCGATGGTACTCGCGGCCACGCTTTTCAGCGGCTGCACCGAGCCCCTCGCCCCGGTGCTGCCGGAGTGGGACGTCGATGCCAACGTGCCCATCGTCAACCATACGTACACCATGGAGGACATGCTGCGTGACGACGGGATGCTCCGCATCAGCGAGAACGGGGAGCAGCTGCTGGTCGTCACTCAGCGCTACCCGCTCAAGTCGATCGCCATGGGCGATCACCTGCGTATGGAGGACGTCACGTTCCGTTCGGCGGAGACCTTCGATGCTGTCCGTTTTGAACTGCCGGATTACCTCGATCAGCATCTCGACGTGTTCACCCTCTTCCCGACACTGCCACGCGGATCGCAGGTGGTCGGGGCCGTCCGCAGCGACCTGGGTATAAGCATCGCCATCGATACACGGGAATACTTCGAGGAAATGACCTTCGCCGCGGGGGACCTCGCATTGCAGTTTTCCAACAATGTACCCGTTCCCCTGCGCATCGAGGCCATTCGACTGCTCGACACACAGGGAAGCACCATGGCACAGCTGAGCTGGAACGAGCTCGTCCAGCCCGGTGCTCGGGCCGTCCTCCCCGTCATGAAACTCGACGGACTGACGCTGCGCAGCGACATGCGGCTCGCGTTCGACATCAGCTCGCCCGGCAGCAACGGAAAAGCCGTCGACCTGAGCAGCGCGATGAGCCTCGGTGTGACCGGCGCCTTGCGTGAGACCGATATTCTGTCCGTGCGCGGCTTCGTACCCTCCCAGCAGCTGCAGTACGATCGCGCGATGAACGTTACCGGGTCGACGGGTATGAAAATTCGTGAGGCCGTCGTACGCAGTGGCGCGCTTCGCTTCACCGTCAAGAACCACTTCACGGTCGGTGCGCAGGTGCAGTTTTCGCTCCTGAGCGCCTCGCATGGCGGCGCGCCGATCAGCGCGAGCATGCGTGTCGGACCGAAGGGAACGGCCACGATGTCGCTGGACCTGGCAGATGCGAAGTTGCGACTCGACGGTGAAACCGATCTGCGCTACCGTGCAGAGGTCGTGACCGACGACGCCACTGAAAAAGCGGTGCTGATACAAAAAAGCGACAGTGTCGCCATCACCGGACAGCTCCGTGACGTACTTTTCGCCTCCATGAGCGGAACCCTCCCGCCCACCACGCTCGATATCCGCGACATGGAGTACTCGGATTTCAATCTCGACAAGTCCATCGCGGGATCGATTCAGTTGTCCGAGGCCCGCATCTGGGCGGCGCTGCGCAACGGTTCCGTGCTGCCGGTCGGCATTTCCCGGGCTTCGGTGCTCGGGAAGAATGTCTCGGGGTCCAGCGCATCGCTGCGGGTGCTCCCGATGGACCTCGCCGCGCAGTCCGAAATCAGGATTGACTTCGAGGAAACACAGGTCGTGAACTTCCTGAATTCCTTCATGCCGGAGTACCCGGACAGTCTCGGTATGGAAGGGACCTTCGTGTTGAACCCGGACGGCGCCGACGGCAGCGCCGCAGCCGGAGATTCGGTCACCGGGGACCTGTTCGTGGAATTCCCGCTTCGCTTCACACAGGTGAACGGCAGTATCACCGATACCGTGGCGCTGCTCATCGATGAGACGACGCGCAGCAAGATGAACAGTGTCAACGAAGGGACGATGACCTTCGACATCGAAAATCACCTCCCGGCCACTGTCCGCGTCGAGCCGGAGTTTCTCGATGCGAGCGGACGTGTCCTCTTCGTTCCCGCATCCATCGACGGCAATCCGCTGCAGGTGCGCAGTGCGCCCGTCGACGCCGGCGGCTACGTCCGCGCGTCCATCACCGAGAAACTCTCCCTGCGTTTCACCGCGGAGGAATTCGCCCGGCTCGCCCGCGCGACTTCCGTGCGCTTCCGCCTTTCCTTTACCGCGGATGAAGGCGGTGGAGCCGCGTTCCGAAGCACGGACTATGTCCGCATCCGCGGGTATGCACGCCTCAATGTGAGCAGCACCATTACGGAGAAATGAGCATGACCGATACACGATCTCACTCCAGGAATTTCATCGCCGTTCTGCTCCCCCTTCTGCTCATGGCGACCGTGCTGCCGGCGCAGACCATCGGGACAAGCGCTCGTCTGACCGGCATGGGCAACAGCAGTGCCGCTCTGGTGCGCGGACTCGACGCGCTCAACGTCAATCCCTCACAGATCGTCCCGAACGATGGTGTGACCATCTCCGTCGGCGTACTCCCCTTCGGTGCGCAGGCCGGGGCGGACTTCATGGATTACGCCACGTACAACCGCTACTTCACCGGCACCAGCGCCGAGAAGGGCGCACGTGTCCCGACCTATCTCGATACACAGGACAAGCGTGCCATCCTCGGAACCTTCCAGGGCGAGGTGGGACATTTCTCCCATGACATCCGCTATGCCCTCGTCAACGTGATGCTCTCGACGAAATTCCTGACCGTCGCCGTAGGAATTACCGAGCGCACGGGAAGCAATGTCGCATTGCCGCGCTCCTTCGCCGATTTCATGTTTTTCGGCAATGAGCCCGGCAAGACATTCGATTTTTCTGAGACCGCGGTGTCCTCATCATGGACGCGCGATTACAGCCTCACCGTTGCGCAGGAATTCCGCCTCAACCGCCGCATACCTCTGCTGGTAGGCGCCAGCCTCAAGCTCGTGCACGGGTACGCGTATTTCGGCATCGACCGCTTCAACAGCAGCTTCGTCACGGACCCCGAGACCTACGAGGTGCGGGGTACCGCCGACATGATTGCGCGTTACGCGGGCACCGGCGACTGGATCGGGAAGAACAATACCTTTCACTACACGCTCTTCCCCACGCCAGTCGGCAGCGGTCTCGGCATCGATCTCGGTGCGAACGTGCAGTTGACGCGCATGTTCAGCGCAGGCTTCAGCCTCGTCGACCTCGGCTCCATCACCTGGGACCGCGGTGCGCGTGAAATCAGCGCGAACGAAGATTTCATCATCGACAACCTGTCCTCCACCGAGCAGACCGAGGAAATCCGGTCCAGGCTCGACGGGAAGGAATACGACATCCCGTCCTTCTCCACCCCGCTGCCTTCGGCGATGATCCTCTCCGGTGTCCTCAGTCTCCCCGACATGCCCCGGAGGGGGAAGTCATGGCATTTCACCTTCGCCTACCGGCAGGGATTCAACGACGTGTCCGGAAATTCCAGTCGTCCCCGCATCGGCATCGGAACGGAGATAGAACTGCTTTACAACGTCGCCTTCCGTCTCGGGGCGAATTTCGGCGGCGTGCAGCCTCTCGTGCTGGGCGCGGGCGTCGGTTTCATCGCGGACAATTTCAAACTCGATATCGGGACGATGGATATTACGCCACATCTGACGAACTCGTTCTCGGCGGTTGCAGTGGGCGTCAGTTCCCACTGGGACATATAGAAATTCCGCCTTGCGGCGGGATACCCATACCCTACTTCCCTTCCTTTCCTTCCGATGCCGGATGTTCCGGCACAGGCATGCAGGCCGTAACGGCTTGCATGTCCTTTTTTCGGGGCGTAATTTTTCTGAATGCATTTTAAGCGAGTTCTCCCGGTTTGCGCGTTGATCGCCGCATTTCTGCTCCCCGCCACGGCGGGGGCGCAGCAGCATTCCACGGACGCACCGCAGCTCAAGGCCACCATCAGCATTCCGGGACTCGTCATATCGGACAGTACCGGCGCCTCGCGCATTGCCATGCCCGCCGTTCCGAAAATCGGCCTCGTTCTCAGCGGTGGCGGTTCCCGCGGCATCGCCCAGGTCGGCGTATTGCATGCGCTCGAAGAGGCGGGAATCGTTCCTGATTTCGTCGTGGGCACCAGCGTCGGGAGCATCGTCGGCGGCCTGTACGCGAGCGGGTACAGTCCCGCGCGTCTCGAAAAAGCGATTCGCGGCGTGGACTGGAACAGCGTCCTGCAGCTCAGTGACGAGGCCGACCGTTCATCGCTGACGGTGGACCAGAAACCCGCCTCCGACCGATCCGTCCTGACCCTGCGACTCGACGGACTGCAGCCCGTGATCCCGGTGGCCGTCTCGAACGGCCAGCGACTGACCAACACGCTCAACGAGCTCGCATTGCAGGGCACACGCCACGCACGTGATTTCGATCACCTGCAGATCCCGTTCCGTGCCGTCGCCACCGATCTTCTCGGCGGCCGCCGCGTCGTGCTCTCGGGAGGGAGCCTGGCAGAGGCCATCCGTTCGAGCGCCACCATTCCCGTGATGTTCAGTCCCGTGCTCGTCGACAGCATGTCGCTTGTCGACGGCGGTCTGCTTTCGAACATGCCGGTCGACATCGCCGTCGCGAACGACTGCGACCTCATCATCGCCGTCAATACCACGAGTCCGCTGCGCAAGGACACCGAGATCAGAAATCCCCTCGAAGCGCTCGACCAGGTTTTCAATGTCATGATGCAGAGCCGCATGGCGGAGGAACTCGCCCCGGCGCAGATCGTCATCACACCGCCGCTCGAAGGTTTTGTCGGTGTCGATTTCGACCGCATCGACTCGCTCATCGCCCTCGGTTACCGCGAGGCGCAGCGCATGCTGCCGGCGATCCGCGATTCCATCGACACGCATATCCTCCGGGGTCTGCCACCACCGCCCCTGCAGCGCGACAGCTACCGCGTCCTCACTTCCTCCCCGCTGCTCTCGGGCGACCCGTGGTTCAACACCGCGCATGGCATCGCGGCGATATACCGTAAGGCGCTGGCGCTGCAGAAACGCGACGACGTACGCACGCTCGATCTGCACTTCGACACGGACGGCAGCGTACGCTTCATCCCTGAGCAGAACCCGCGCATCGCGGCCATCGTGCTGCACGGAAGTACCCTCCTCGGGGAGGCCGCACGCGCCGGCATTGAGAGCAAATGGCGGCACGCCCCGTGGAATCCCGACACGCCCGCCAGCATAGAACGCTATGTGCTCGAGGATTACAGGGACAGGGGGCTGAGCCTCGCCGCGGTCGATTCGCTCCGCCGCGATGCGGACGGTGTCGTCCACGTCTACCTGCACGAGGGCCGCATCGGGAAAATCCTCGTACGCGGTAACACACGCACTGATCGCATTGTCATTCTCCGGGAGCTTCCCCTCTCCGCGGGAAAGATTTTCCGCATCGACGCGCTCAAACTCGGCATGGAAAACCTGGCGAGCCTCAATCTTTTCCACTATGTGACTTTCGACGTCGAAACGAACGGACAGGAAGCCGACATCGTCATTCGCGTCGTCGAGCGTTCATCACAGATGCTGCAGGTGGGATTGCTCGTCGATAATGAGCGTAACGCCCAGGTGGGTTTGCAGCTGCGCGACGCCAATATTTTCGGTACCGGTACGGAACTGGCGGCGACATTTTTCTCGGGCGACCAGAATCGCCGTTACGGCCTCCGCTACAGTACGAACCGACTATTCTACACGCCGTTCAGTTTCCAGGTACAGGGGTACTACGGCTTCCGCGACTACAACAATTTCAAGGAGGTCGAAGACCTGCCCGCGCATCGCTTCGAGCGCGAGGTCGCCTCGGTCAACCGCCACCTGACCTACGGGACCTCCGCCGCGTTCGGCATGTACGTCGAACGTATCGGGAATCTGCTCGGTACCATACGCTACGAGCAACAAAACGTGCGAACCGATCAGATACGCCGCATGGATGCCGACGTCGTCGACGAGCAGAATACCGTCGTTTCCCTCAGCCTCAGTTCCACGGTCGACACGCAGAACCGCTATCCCTACCCCGAGACGGGATTGTTCTTCACAGCGGAATACCGGTCCGCACAGATACCGCTGGGCAGCGAGGTGGCCTTTTCACGTATCGAGAGCACATATGAATTCTACGTCCCGCTCCTGGCGCGCGACCTCGTCCTCCATCCCCGGCTGATGTTCGGATACGGCGACAAGACCATGCCGCGCAGCGAGGAATTCCGCCTCGGGGGACTCTCCTCCTTCATCGGCATGCGTGAGAATGAATTCAACGGGCGGCAGCTCGCCGTCGGCAGCCTCGCTTTCCGCTACCGGCTCCCGATCGCAATTCTTTTCGAAAGCTATCTCTCCCTGCGCTACGACATCGGCCGCACCTGGGCCAATCCCGAGCTGATAAAGATCGAGGATCTCCGGCACGGCGCCGGCCTGATCCTCGGACTGGACACTCCCATCGGACCCGCGGATTTTGCGGTCGGGAGAAGTTTCTATTTTCTGCGTAACAATGCCTCGACTCCCGTGCGCTGGGGGCCACTCAACCTTTACTTCTCTATCGGTGTGGAACTGAACTGACGCGGTCAGCTCTTGCGACTTTTCAGGAATTCCGTCAGGAGGCGCACGCCGACACCGGTACCGCCTTTCGGCTGGTAGTCGGTCGCGGTCTCGATATTCGCGGTTCCCGCGATGTCGAGGTGCACCCAAGGATACTCGCCGACAAAGTGCTTGAGAAAGACCGCCGCCGTGATGGCACCGCCCCAGCGACCGCCGATGTTCTTGAGATCCGCGATATCGCTTTCCATCATCTTCTTGTACTCGTCGAACAGGGGCAGTTCCCACACACGTTCGTAGGTCGTGTTCCCGGCGGCCTGCATCGCCTGCTTGAGTTCCTCGTCATTGCCCAGCATGCCGGTGGCATGCGATGCCAGGGCGACGACGACCGCGCCGGTCAGCGTCGCCACATCGATGATGGCAGCGGGATTGAAGCGCTGCGCGTACACGAGCGCGTCAGCGAGGATAAGGCGACCTTCCGCATCGGTATTCTTCACCTCGACGGTGGTCCCGTCCGAGATGCGAATGATATCCCCCGGGCACAGCGCGCCGCCGCCCGTCATATTGTCCGTCACCGGGATGAGCGCCACGACGCGGAGCGGGAGCTTCATTTTCGCGATGGCGAACATGGTGCCGAGTACTGCCGCGGCACCGCCCATGTCTGTTTTCATCTCCTCCATCGCGCTGGCCGGTTTGATGGAGAGACCGCCGGAGTCGAAGGTAATGCCCTTGCCGACGAGAACGTAGGGTTTGAGACGCTTGCGCTTGTCGTTGTATTCCATCACGATGAAGCGCGGTTCCCGGCTGCTGCCCTGGTTGACCCCGAGCAGTCCACCCATTTTGTTGGCCTGGATCTCTTTCTTGTTGAGGATGACCGTCTTGATACTGAGTTTTTTTCCGAGTGCGACGGCCGCCTTTGTCAGGGCATCGGTATCCATGACATTCGCCGGCGCATTCACCAGGTCGCGGGCGTATTCGACGGCCTCGATCAGCTGCTGGCTCTCCTGTATGCCGTTCTTCATGCGACTCTGATACCCCTCGTCCGCGGTGACCAGTTTAACTTCCTTGATCAGTCCCTTCTTGTCCTCCGCTTTGCGCTTGCGGAACTCGTCGTAACGGTAGGTCGCCAGCAGCGCGCCTTCGACCATGGCGCTGACAGTGACTTCGAAGGAAACGGGCAGGATCTTTCGAACGATTTCCTCGAGGGGAACGTATATGGCCACCACCGGGGCGACGCTGTTCATCGCGACCTTCATGGCCTGTGCAGCGGCGCGGCGCACGCGTTCGACCCCCATGGCGTCGGTGTCACCGAGTCCGACCAGAACGAAACGTCCCGTTTCCGTCGCAAGCGTCGTTATCTCATCCGCTTTGCCGGTAAATTCACCACTCTCCTGCAGATCCTGGATGATTTTCTTCAGATCAGGGGCGATTTGCTTGAGCGTCTTGCTGAAAAGTGTTTTGTCACTGGGGAAAGGGATGGCATACATGTCCGCGGCGATACGGTCGGGTGTGCCGTAATGGCCTGTACATTTCGTCATGGGGGCTCCTGCTCGATGATCTAAACAACTTCGCGGTCGCGATAAATGGCGGCCGGAAAACGCAGCCGCGACGGGAACATGCAAATCATTGTAACGGAAAAACGGATAACATACAACCGGAAGGCCGTGTATCGCCTCTCCGCGGCCGGCGCGGATGACAGGAACGAGGTCCACACTCGCGCAACGGACCGAAAATTCAAAATTTACCGTGGATTTGCCGGTCTTATGTCAATTTCGCTGGAGAGTGCCCGTCGCGGCGCAAGCAGGGCGTGGAGGATGGCGTCCGAAACGTCCTCTGCGCGCAGTATGCGTTCGCGCTTCGGGGACATCGGTGTTCCGTCGAAAAAGCGTGTATCGGTGGAACCGGGGAATACGGCCAGGACGCGCACATCGTGCTCCCGAACCTCGTGCATGAGGGACTGGGCGATGCCCCGCACGGCGAACTTGCTCCCGCTGTAGGCGGTGCCCCCCGCGAAACCGTTTTTCCCGGCGAGCGAGGAAACAATCACCACATCCCCTTCCCTGCGCTCGACCATGCCGGGTACGGTCTCCCGCAACGTCAGCCACACGCCGCGCACATTCGTGGCCATGACCTGGTCGAATTCCTCTGCTTTCATTTCCACGAGTGGTTTGAACACACCGAAGCCGGCGTTCGCGACGACGATGGATACCGGTCCGAGGACCATGTTCGCCTTCTCCGCAAACGCGTGCATCTCCCCCTCGTCCGCCACGTCGACACTCCCGATGAGCAGCGTTCCGGGCAGTGCGCCGGACGCCTCGCGCAGTTCATCGAGCCGGTATTGCGATCGCGCGCAGGCCGCCACGTTGACGCCCTGCCCGAGCAGGGCGAGTGTGAGGGCTTTGCCTATACCGCTGCTCGCTCCCGTGATAATGGCATTTTTTCCTTGCAGGGACATCATATACCTCCGCCGATCGGTTGCATGACAATATTCTCCACCATGACCTGCGGGGATGCGGCGCATGCATGCAGCACGGCTGCGGCGACATCATCGGAAGCCATCATTTTGTGCCCGTGTTTTTCCCGCACCTTGTCCGGCCAGATGGGTGTGTCGGTAGCGCCGGGGAAAATGCTTACCACCCGCACGCCCGAAGCCCGCACCTCTCCGCGCAGACAGTCCGTCAGCATCTTGAGTCCACCCTTGCTGGCGGCGTACACCGAGCTGTTCGGAAAGACCTGCAGGGCGGCCATGGAGTTAATCATGACGATGCAGCCGCTGCCGCGCTCGGTCATGCCGCCGACCACGGCCCTGCTCGTGAGAAAGGGACCACGGAGATTCGTGGCCATCAGCCGGTCGAAATCCTCGGGACTCGACTCGGTGAACGCGTTGAATACTGTTGTGCCGGCATTGTTGACGAGAACGTCGATTTGTCCCGTCTCACCGAGTATGCTGCTGCATGCGGCCTCCACCGCGCCGACGTCGGTGACGTCGCAGGGCAGCGCGCGCACCGTTCCGTCAAGTTCCCCGGCGGTTTGCCGCAAGGTCTCCGCTTCACGTCCGCTGATATATACGGTCGCGCCTTCACGAGCGAAGGCTGCGGCAACGGCGCGTCCAATCCCGGAGCGTCCCCCGGTCACCCAAACTGTCTGTCCATCAAACTGCATGATCAGAACCCCGTATTTATGAGACGAAGAAATTCTTCCCGTGTCTTCGAATTCGCTTCGAACGCCCCAAGCATCTCGCTGGTGGTAGCGACGGAATTCTGCTTCTGCACGCCGCGCATCATCATGCACATGTGCTTGCCCTCGCAGACGACGGCCACACCCAGCGGATCGAGCGCGTTCCGCAGCGCCTCGGCGATCTGCTGTGTCATGCGTTCCTGCACCTGCAGGCGCCGCGCGAACACCTCGACGATGCGTGGAAGCTTGCTCAAGCCGACGATTTTTCCATTCGGGATATACGCGATATGGCATTTCCCGAAAAAGGGCAGCATATGGTGTTCGCAGACGGAGTAAAAATCTATATCCTTGACGATAACCATTTCATTGTAGTCCTCTTCGAAAATGGCACCGTTCAGTACGCTGTCCACGTCCACCGCATAGCCCTGCGTAAGGAAGCGCCAGGCCTTCGCGACCCGGTACGGCGTTTTTATCAGTCCTTCCCGGTCCGGGTCTTCCCCGATTTCCCTGAGTATCTCGCTGATATGCCCTTCAAACCCCGGTTCGCGGTCCTCGAGGGCCTCGAGCCCGTGTATATTCTGTGCGCTCGCGTTCATGCTTCACCCCGGTAATCGACGAAATTTTTCTCGGTTTCGTAAAGGCGGACCTGGTAGAGGTGGCCCTGCGGAATGCGGTCGACCAGTTCTCCCCAGATACCGACCGCAATATTCTCCGCGGTAGGATTGGTACCGCGCAAAAAATCCACGTCCGTATTCAGGTTGCGGTGATCGACCTTGCGGATCACATGTTCGATGATCACGTCCTTGAGTTCTTTCAGATCGACGACATATCCGGTTTCGGGATCGATTTCACCGGCCACGGTCACCTCCAGGTAATAGTTATGGCCGTGTCCCGTCGGATTATTGCATTTTCCGAACACGGCCCGGTTGCGCTCTTCGTCCCACGCGGGATTATGGAGGCGGTGACCGGCGGAAAAATGCTCTCGTCTGGTAACGTACGTCATGCGTTGAGATCCTCGATCAGGCTTTTTCGTGCTGCACCCGTAACGGGGACCTCGGCCATGCATTTTTCGTGCACCGATCGCAGGACCGCGTCCACCGCGGGATTGCTGAACGCCGCAGCCTGTTCCGGCGTCAGCGAGAAGCGAATATAGAAAACGTCACTGTCGCAGACGAGGGTGTCCTCGTCCACGTCAAAATGCGCGTACACGTCCTCATCACCGATACGCAGACTTATGCACTGCCGCGTGATGCCGTTGAGGCGTTGGAGCGCGTTGTCCACTTCGCGATACTCGGGGACGCGAATGACCAGTGTGGCGCTCAGCTCGTGCTCACCGGGAATCAGCAGGTTGAAGCAGCTGAGCTCCAGCGCGATGCGTTCGGGTGAATCGTCCTTGTCCACACGCAGCATTTCCTGGACCTGGTACTGGACAGTACCGCGGTTCTCGAAGATGACCACGCAGGCGTCGGCGAGTTCGAAACGTCTGCGTTCACGCTGGGCGAGCGCTTCCTTTCGCAGGGCGGCGCGCTGCTTTTCATATTCAGCGTGAGGAAGGATGTCTGTTACTGCGAGTGCTTTCATTGCGATTGTTCGTTCCGCACGTTGATGATTGAAATGGCAGTGCCCGTATCAGCGCCGCTTTCTCGTCCCGGCTTTGAGGACTCTCGTCCCGGCCGCCCCTGTCAGGACAGTTCCGCGAGGGCCTCGAGCACCTCGTCGACATGCCCCTTGACCCTGACTTTCGGCCAGATGCGCCGTACCACACCGTCCCCATCGATGAGCACCGTCGTGCGGACGATGCCCATGAACGTACGTCCGTACAGCTTCTTCTTCTGCCACACGCCGTATTTTTCCAGCATGTCGAAGGACTCGTCGCTGAGGAGTTCGAACGGCAGGTCATGCTTGTCGCGGAATTTCACATGCGAGGCGACACTGTCTCCACTCACTCCCAGAACCACGGCGCCGGCCGCGGTGACGCGGGCGAAGTTGTCCCTGAAGTCGCAGGCCTCCGTCGTGCACCCCGGCGTATTATCCTTCGGGTAAAAATAGAGAATGACCGGTGCTCCCCTGAAATCCTTCAGAGACACCTTTCCACCGCTTGCAGCGGGAAGCGTGAATGCAGGCGCCTTTTTTCCTGTTTCCAACATGCATACTCCTGGAGGGAAGAATGAAAACGGGGCGGAAGGCTATCCACCCCGCGTGCGATGGCATCAGCTTCGCCGGGCGCTGATGCTGTCGGTCGGAGCGTTGATTTCAGCTACTTTGCGCGGCATCCGATTTTGATCGTCACCTGGTACTCCGTTGTTTCGGCATCCACCATGCGTCCGCGGATGGATATGACTTCGAACCAGGCGACCTGATAGCCGAGTGTTACTTCGCGAAGACCTTCCTGTATGGCCGCTTCCACGCTCTCGGTCGAAATGCCGACGACTTCCTTGTACTCGAAAACAGATGCCATGACAGCTCCTCTTTGTGATATGGGAATAACATGAAAGTGCGGGACGGCGTTCCGTCCCCACGGTCAATCTTTAATGTTATAGTAATTCAAAACGTAATCGGAGACCATACGGTCGGTGTTGAAGGCGGGGATCAGTGTTTCCATGGACTGGCGCACGCGCTGCAGCCACTGCCGCGGTATCCCGTACTCGTCCCTGTCATAAAACTCGGGGATGACCTGCTGCTCGAGGATGCTGTAGAGTTGCGCCGCATCGCGGGCATCCTGCTCTGCCGTATCTTCGACATGAGCGTCGTCGCCGATGCCCCAGCCGTTCTCGCCATTGAACCCCTCGCGCCACCAGCCGTCCTGTATGCTGAAATTGAGTCCACCGTGGATGAGGATTTTCATTCCGCTGGTGCCGCTCGCCTCCATTGGACGGCGCGGATTGTTCAGCCAGACGTCCACACCGGAGACCATGTGCCTGGCGACGTTGATGTCGTAGTTCTCGAGGAATACGATTTTTCCGAACAGGGCCGGGTTCTTTCCGTAACCGACGATTTCCTGAATGAAGCGCTTTCCCTGGTCATCCCGCGGATGCGCTTTGCCGGCGAACACCAGCTGAATGGGACGGTCCGGATCGTTGATCATCTCCACGACGCGGTTGAATTCCCGGAAAAACAGCGGCGCCCGCTTATAGGTAGCGAAGCGGCGCGCGAAGCCGATGGTCAGCGTGTCGGGATTGAGAATGTTGTCCTGCACCGCGTTATAGTCGGCGCCGACGCGCTGGAACTGGTGACGCATCATGCGGCGGACGTACTCGATCAGGTCGCGACGCAGTCCATAGCGCAGTGCCCAGAGATCCTCGTCCGGCACGAGATCGG
>JAVVFP010000024.1:0-13495 GCA_032250495.1 Bacteroidota bacterium
TTATGGGGGGGGGGGGTATATTGCCCTGCACTACTGTTCGACCACGATCACATGCAAGGGTACCCTGATTGAGCGAACACGTGGAATCGCTTGCACTGAAAGTATTGTGGTAATCATTGGTTCCCTCGGAGCTCGGAATCAAGATACCGGTCGATCCGCAATAACCGTTTGCGCAGAGGACCTTCCGTGATTAGACCCATTAATGGCGCCTTCATGGGATATACAATTGGATACCATCGAGTCAGGATTTGAACGCATATGGCGCGAAAGTAGTACCGCTGAATCCCGGAACATATGTGTGAGGCTGAGCCTGGGTGCCGACCTGATTCGGTGTCTCAGCGCGTTCAGATCCCAAAACCGATTATTTTATTATCTGGCAAGGAGAACCTGCATGAGGAAGCAAAAACAAACTATGCGTCGGACTGGGTATATTGCATCTACCGGACTGTTGCTCCTGTCTATGGTGTGCTGTGTAATCAGTATGGAAGGGAAGCCAATAAAAAAAGTCTGGGAACACAACACCGGTGACGGTTGGAACTATGTGTACAGGTATACGGATCAGTGGGGAGGCCTTAACTACTGGTGTATCAGCCCGACCTACAGCGAGTGCAGCTATTACGATTGGATGGCGGCATACGACTGTCCATGTGGAGATCCGGTTCCACAGAACAACACCGTCGCATATGGCATGACATTGATTGAGCAAGAGGCTAATGAAATGGGAATCACGCTCCCCAGCGATCTGCCTACTCCCTCGTTCGTTCTTATTGAGGAATAACCGATACGAAGGATTGATGCTCAGTGGGGTGCAAGCGACCGCTGAGCATCATTTTCTAAGAATAGTCGAGGTTGACAACAATGAACGTACGGCTGATACACCTGCTATTCCTGTGCAGTGTCGGAGGGGTTTTTCTTCTGCTTATTCCGGCCTGCGGTGCGGACGAGAGTGCCCCTGGACTGCACTTCAGATCCGAACTTGAACGGTACTCGAGGATCACCGTGCAATATGTGCGTGGCGTGGATGACGCTTTCGCGCGGGAAGATACTCTCTTTCTGACCGTCGTTTTGCTGGGAGACTCGCGGAATCTCATCGCCCGATATCGACCGACCGTGATGTCGGACAATGAACTTCGTTTCGCATTCGACCTGCCAGAGATGGCGGAATATGTTCGATGCATTCTCAGCCCCAGGGAACAGCCGCTGCAGTCCCTCGAAGTGTCAGGCATGGTGCTACAGGACGGGACACCAGTGAAAGGGGCGCTGCCGCATGCGATCCTCCGTGTGCGTTCGTACGAGGAGGCGATACGACTGTTTGAGGAAGATGTTGCCCTGTATCCAAATGATTATCGGAGATATCCGGCGCTCTGGTATGGAGAAGTTCGATCAGGAATGCAGTCGCTGTCCCATGT
This sequence comes from Bacteroidota bacterium, assembly GCA_032250495.1. GTDB lineage: Bacteria > Bacteroidota > Ignavibacteria > SZUA-365 > SZUA-365 > BM516. Next base: position 1,410 of record JAVVFP010000024.1, read on the forward strand.
GTCGGATCTGCGGAGCGACAGCAGTGTCTCCACGATAGCTGAGGGTGAAGGCGATATCCGCGCTCTTCTATCGCTGGCTGCCCTGTATGCTGGCGATTACGAAACAGCGCTCCAGAATCTGCGTTTCGTCGAAAAGCGACAGAGAAAAAAGTACATCTCTGTCCTACCAGAAGTATTCAGGCAGATGTGGAATGCCTGTTACGGTCCCCGTGCAGTTGAGAGCAGTGACAGCACGCGTAGCCTCATTGCCGGTGCAGTCGTGCGCGGTGTCATTCAGAACGAAACATCCAATCTCGAGGTGCTGTCAATAGTCACACGCACACTCGTCGGTGTATCGGACTCTGTTCTCTCTTCACTGTCAGAGGCATTCTTTCTGCATGCGGACGGTGTCCTACGGAGGACGCCAACGCGTGAGGCGCTTCTGCGGATGGAATTACTCAGACATGTGCTGGTCTTCTACGAAAGCAGACAACAGTGGGATGACCTCCTCCGGCTGGCGGAACTGCAGGGTGTTTTGCTAAAGCGCAGTCTGTTATGGTGTTCCGGAAGTGACGATCCCTGGGTCGCCATGGCTCCGGAGTATGGCATCGAAGCAGAATCGCGTCTGCTCTACGGAATCGCGCTGCTTCGTACTGGCAGGGAAGAAGAAGGGACATCAGTGCTGCATGAGCTCAGCATGAGACGCACACGGCCGGAGAACCGGTATGCGATATGTCGCGCACTGGAAACGCTCGCAGCACACGCGATCGCAAATGCTGAAACAGCTCAATTACAGGAACTGCAGTCGCGTCACATCGAATGTCAGTGTCCATCCGTGGACGACCTATTCGACCGAACGGAAGTCAACCGCATATCGGCAAAACGCGAAGAGAATCATGAGAGTGTGAGGGGATACAGGGTTCCACTCGCGATGCTGGAAAGTACATCCGGGCGTACTGCTTTGAATGCGAAGGACGGAATTCCGAGAGTGCTGTTCGTAACGTCCGATAACTGCAGTGTGTGTGAATCCCAGATTCCGGCAATCGCCCGCGCGGCAATGGCCTGGAATCCGGATGCCCAGCTGTTCGGGATGAATCTTGACGGCGTCATGCGCGGCGCGTCCCTATTGCATAACATGCCTCCCCATTGGACGATCACGAATGTCAGGGAAGTTGTGAATGCGTTTAATGTCCGCGGTGTACCCGATGTCCGTGTGATCTTAAACGGAAACGTCGTCATTGAGGGCGTGACGGACAGCTCTGCCTTTGCTCGTGCGCTGCGATCCCTGACACGGGAAAAATAGTATTGGGCTTTTACAGTTTCAGGGCTGACTTCCATTCCGATGCGTTTCTCGCTACATTCACGGCGAGTAGCTGAAAAGACGAAGGAGGACGCGGAATGTCTGAGTTCAGGCAGAACATGGCGACGAAGGAGTGGGTGATCGTCGCGGGAGAGCGGGAGAGTCGACCACGCGATTTTACGGCGGAGGCGGAGCGGAACGGGGAGGCCCCGCGGCACAGGGAGGACTGTCCTTTCTGCACGGGAAACGAGCAGGAGACGGGGGAGGAACTGCTGCGCTTCGGGGAAGGGACGGACTGGCGGCTGCGCGCGGTGTGCAACAAGTACAGCGCCCTGCACCAGGATCACTCAGTGAAGCGGCGCGCGCAGGGCCTGTTTCTCATGTCCGACAGCTACGGCCACGCGGAAGTCATCGTCGAGTCGCCGCGGCATGACGCCTCGCTCTCGACGCTGAGTACCGAAGAGCTTGAAGAGGTGATCGGCGCGTACCGCCTGCGCATCGCGGTGATCAGCGCCATGCCCAACATCGCCATCGTCATGCTGTTCCGCAATTACGGTGCGCGGGCGGGGACGTCGCTCGCGCATCCGCACACGCAGATCATCGCCTCGCCCATCATTCCCCCGCATATACGCGATCCCTTTCAGAAAGCCGCGCTGCATTACGACAGCTACGGCAGCTGCGTGTACTGCGACATGGTGGAAGAGGAACGCCGGCAGGTGGATCGCATGGTGTATGAGAACGAGCACTATGCCGTGTTCTGTCCCTTCGCCGCGCGCACGCCCTACGAACTGCGCATTTACCCGAAGCGGCATAACGCAAGTTTCTTCTGGTCCGGCGAACAGGAAATTCCTGCGCTGGCGGACGCCCTATCCCGCACGCTGCGCGGCATGCATGCCCTGCTCGGCAATCCGAGCTACAACCTGCTGCTGCGCACGGCGCCGGTCGGGGACGAAGACGTGCGCTACCTGCACTGGTACTTCGTGATCGTGCCGCGGATGTCCACTCCCGCGGGCTTCGAGATGGGCAGCGGCATATACATCAACAGCGTTCCCCCCGAAAGCAGCGCCGCCGAACTGCGCGAGACCATCTTCCCCGATTGATCCCTATTTCTTCCGCTTGCGGTGCAGACGCTCGATGTTCCAGGACTGCATTTCCTCGTAAAGGACGTGGTCGGTGAGACTGTAATGCAGCGGGGTGACGGAAATCTTGTTTTTCCGCAGCGCGGCGTCGTCCACTTCCGTATCCTCGTCCCACACGTACTTTCCCACCAGCCAGTAGTAGTCGCGTCCCACCGGATCGCGCCGCGTCTCGAAGCCGTCGTCCCACCACGAGCGTCCCTGTTTCGTCACCGCCACCCCCTCGATCTCTTCGGGCGGCACGGCGGGCACGTTCACGTTGAGCAGCGTTCCGGGGGGCAGGCCTTTCTTCAATATCTCCGCCGAAAGTTTGCGCGCAAAAGCCGCGGCGGCGCGCATGTCGGCTTTCTCCGAATGCGAGGCCAGGGAAAAGGCGATGGCGGGAATGCCCAGCACCGCGCCCTCGGTGGCGGCGGAGACGGTGCCGGAGTAAATGACGTTGACCGACGTGTTCATGCCGTGGTTGATGCCCGACACCACGAGGTCCGGTCTGCGCTTGAGCAGCGTGCTCACGCCCAGCTTCACACTGTCCGCGGGAGTCCCTTCCACCGCCCAGCCCGTAAAATGGCGGCCGCGCTCTATAGGACGCGCCCGCAGCGGTGTCTGCACCGTGATCGCATGTCCCACCGCGCTCTGCTGCGTCGCCGGCGCCACCACCACCACGTCCGCAATTCCACGCAGCGCCATCACCAGCGCATAAATACCGGGAGAATCATAACCGTCGTCATTCGACACGAGAATAAGAGGGCGTTTCATAGGGGATATGTGTTCCTTGTTGCATACATCATATCCCCCAATCTACAACCTCTTCTCCGAACGGGAAAATTGCCTCGATGCTGGTATCACCAACAACTGGTCACAAACTGCGTTCCACACAACATCCGCGCCGATCCGCCTGATCCGCCAAATCCGTGTTCCACATCCTCTGCGCAATCTGTATTAATCCTCTTCCAGGATGACAGCCGTCCCATACACCAGTATCTCCGCCGCCGACTGCATCAGGAAGCTGGTCGCGAAGCGCGTATCCACCACCGCATTGGCCCCGAGCGCCTCGGCGTCGGCGACCATGCGGTCGATGGCCTGGTCACGCGACTCGGCCATGAGCTTGGTGTACTCCTGTATCTCGCCGCCGACGATGGTCTTGAGCATGGCGAGGATGTCCTTGCCCACGTGCCGCGCGCGTATGGTGTTGCCGCGCACGACGCCGATGGTTTTGACGATGTGTTTTCCTGCGACCTGTGAAGATGTTGTGACAATCATCGCTGCACCTCTTTGTACTTGTCGTGGCGGGATGCGAACCAGCGCTCACGGATGACGGAGAAGAACAGGAGGAACAGTCCCCCTGCCAGTGTGAAGATGCCGATCCTGACGATCAGCGGGACCTGGCTGTCGGTCCAGAGTTCTGAGACGAACTCGATGGCGCCCCAGGCGAAGAGCACGGCGGCGCCGAGGGTGACCAGCACCCAGGCGATGCCGCGTTCGGTGCGGTTGTAGACGCCTTTCCAGTAGCCGTCCCACACATCAGGGACGGGCTCGCTGAGCTTGAGATCCATGGTGGCCTCCTTGACCTTGCGGAATGCATGCCATTCCTGTTGACATTCCTTTTCACGGAGGAAGTTCTCGAATTCCGAATGCTCGCTACCCGCGAGCTCACCGTCCAGCGCCTTCATCATCAGCATGCGAAAGCGGTCGCGTTCCATTGCAGTCATGTCCTTTCCTCCAGCATATCCTTCAAATGCTTGCGTGCGTAGTACAATCTCGACATCACCGTGCCGTGGGGAATTTCCAGCAGTGCGGCGATTTCCGCGTACGAGTATCCGTCGAAGTCGCGCAGCACGATGATTTCCCGCTCTTCGGGACGCAGCTCCTCGAGCGCCGTGCGCACGCGGTCCCGCAGCAGCGCGCGGTCAGTGTCCCGCGCCGGATCGTCGTCCGTCGACACCACATCGAACAGCGGGACCATCGTCGAGAAGGGACGCGCCTGCGTCGCGCGGTCGCGCAAGCGGTTCAGGCAGAGATTGCGCAGAATGCGGTAATACCAGGTGAAAAAGCTGCGTCCCGCCTCGAATTTCCGTATCGACTGCCAGGCGCGGATAAAGGCCTGCTGCGAGCAGTCCATCGCCTCGTCATGCGAGCCCAGCAGCGCGAGCGCGGAATAGTACGCCGGCTGCATGTAGGCGCGCACCAGCTCACCGTAGGCGTCTTTCTCCCCGGCCTGCACCCGCCGAATCACCGCCTCGTCGTTTCGTACCGCTGCTTTCATCGTTGCTTCCTCGTTGGGTTCATACATCATACCCGCATGGGAACATTTTATTCAGTGGTGGGTGAAAAGGCAACAAATACCAAAGGCAACCACAGTGTACATTGTGGTTGCCTTTCATGTGGTTGCCTTTCTATTGTATCCCTATATTACACCACGTACACGGACATTACTGCAAAAGGAGACATATGAAACGCACTGGAATTCTCACCATCGCCATGCTTTTGTTCACGCTGGGCGCCGCGGCGCAGGAAAATGCGGAGCGGCAGACGGTGCTGATGAAGACGGAACTGGGTGACATCACGCTGGAAATGTGGCCGGATATCGCGCCGAAGACCGTGGAGAACTTCACGGGACTGGCCATGGGTACGAAGGAGTGGACGGACCCGGTGAGCGGGGAAAAGAAAAGCGAGCCGTTTTATGACGGACTCACCTTTCACCGCGTCATCGACGATTTCATGATACAGGGTGGCTGTCCGAAAGGTGACGGCACGTCCGGACCGGGCTACAGCTTCGAGGACGAATGCTTCGAGCAGGGTGAGGAGCTGACCGGCGCGCTCTCGGATGAGACCAAGGCGCTGCAGGTGTTCCAGCAGGTGCTCACGCCGTACTTCCAGAAAACCGAACGTCCCGATGCCGCGCTGATCACCATCGTCGAGGCCTGTCAGGAGCAGCAGAGCGGCCGTCCGATGATGATACACGACGTGGAGTGGTACAAGGAAAAGACCGGCCACGCGGGCCCGGTATACGCGCAGGGCAAGCTCAAGGCGCCGGTGGCCTATGCCACCATCTGCATGGCCAATGCCGGACCCAACACCAACGGCTCGCAGTTCTTCATCGTCACCAAGAAAGCCGGCTGTGACTGGCTCGACGGCAAGCACACGGTGTTCGGCAAGGTGACGAAAGGTATGGACATCGTGCACGCCATCGAGAAAAAAGGCAACGGCGTGAAAATCAATTCCGTGCGCGTGGTCGAATAGAATACGGCTGCGTCCGCGGGCGCACAACAGCAGAAGAGGATGTCATGGATCACGACCGCTTTGTCGTCCCGCAGGACGGGAGGATCCGGCTCAGGGATTTCGACACGTCCGACACCGGTGAATTCCGGAAGAAAAAGGACGCGAAGAAAAAACTGCGCACGGATATCGCGCGCATGGCGGCGCTGCAGGACGTGCTGTACGCGGACGATCGCTACGCGCTGCTGATCATTTTCCAGGCCATGGACGCCGCGGGTAAGGACAGTACCATCAAGCACGTGATGAGCGGCGTCAATCCCCAGGGCTGCCAGGTGTTCAGCTTCAAGGCCCCATCCGCCGAGGAGCTGGATCACAACTACCTCTGGCGCTGCATGAAACGCGCGCCGGAACGGGGACGCATCGGCATCTTCAACCGCTCCTATTACGAGGAAGTGCTGATCACACGCGTGCACCCCGAATTGCTCGAACGGCAGAAACTGCCGCCCTCGGCACGCAGGAATATCTGGGAAGAACGCTACGCGGAAATCAACGGCTATGAGCGCTACCTCGTGCGCAATGGCACGCGCGTGCTGAAGTTCTTCCTCCACGTCTCGCGTGACGAGCAGCGGCGCCGCTTCCTGCGACGCATCGACCGGCAGGAGAAGAACTGGAAATTCTCGGTCGGTGACATGAACGAACGCGCGCACTGGGACGATTACCAGGCGGCCTACGAGGAACTGATCAATCACACCAGCACCGAACACGCGCCCTGGCATGTCATTCCCGCCGATCACAAGTGGTTCATGCGCGGGGCCGTGGCCGAGATTATCGTCCATGCGCTCGAAGGACTCGACCTCCGCTATCCCGAGGTCGACGAAGAGCGCCGCGCCGAGCTGCAGCGCATACGCGCGGAGCTGGAACACGACTGATTCTACGCGGGAGGCCGTGCGTCCCGCGCAATACCGACATGTTATTTCCCACCGGAGTACCGATTACATGAAATTCCGCTATTTCCTCCTCAACCTCGTTCTGTTTTCCCTCGCCGCCACGGCCGCCGCACAGCAGCGCGCCCCGATGACGGCGGAAACGCTCTGGAAAGTACAGCGCGTGAGCGCACTGACGCTTTCCCCCGACGGACGCACCGCCGCGGTGGTGGTGACGTCCTACGACATTGAAACCAACAAGGGCAACGGCGACATCTGGCTCATCGACGTGGCAACGGGCGTCGCCCGGCAGTTCACCGCGGGCGAAAGCACCGAGGGCGGACCGCAGTGGAGTCCCGACGGCAGCCGCATCGCCTTTACCGCCAAACGCAACGACGACGAGAAAGCCCAGCTCTACGTCATTCCCGTCGACGGCGGCGAAGCCCGCCGCATCACCGACATGCCCACGGGCGTCGGCGGCGTGCAGTGGTTTCCGAACGGAGAACGCATCGCCTTCACCTCCTCGGTGCTGCCGGGGATATGGGACGATTTCGATTCCCTGCGCACCGAGATCAAGCGCCGCAAGGAGAGCAAGGTCAGCGCACGAATCACCGAGGACCGCCTCTACCGCTACTGGGACCATTACCTGACCGAGGGGTATCTCAAGCACATCTACGCGGTGGACGTCCGCTCGCAACGCGTGACCAATCTCACACCGGATATGGAACGCTACTTCAGCTATTCCGGTGGCGTGGACTACGTGATCGCGCCGGACGGCGAGGAGATCGCCGTCGCCGCGCTCACCAGCGGTCCCCCGTACGATGAACTGTACACGGATATTTACACCCTGCCCACCGATGGCAGCGGCGACATGCGCAGCGTCACCGCCGGGAATCCCGCCGACGATTTCTCCCCCTACTACACGCGTGACGGAAAATACCTGCTGTACGGGCGGCAGACGCGCACGGACATGAACGCGCAGAACACGCAGCTGATGCGCCTCGACCGCACGGGGGGCGAGCCGGTGGAGCTCTGCCGGAACTTCGACCGCAGTCCCTCGGGCTGGACCACGGATGAGAAGGATCGCACCGTGTATTTCACCGCGGCACATCTCGGCAAGACCAGCGTCTTTTCCGTGCCCATGAGCGGCGGGGCGGTGAGCACCGTGCTGCACCGTGGCACGAACAGTCACCTGCACGCGCATGACGGACGCATCGTTTTCCTGCATGAATCGCTCTCCGCGCCGGACGAGGTGTACGCGATGGATACGGACGGGAAAAACCTGCGCACGCTGTCGACCTTCAACGACGCACTGCTGGCAGACGTGGCCATGGGACGCGTGGAGAACGCCTGGATCGAAGGCGCGGAAGGGGACAGCGTGCAGATGTATATCATTTATCCACCGGACTTCGATCCGGCCAAACGCTGGCCGCTGCTGGTCATGGTGCACGGGGGTCCGCACGGTTCCTTCGGCGACAACTTCCATCCGCGCTGGAACGCGCAGACCTTCGCCGCGGGCGGCTACGTGACCATCACGCCGAACTTCCACGGCTCCACCGGCTTCGGCGAATATTTCGCCGATCGCATCAACGGCGAGCATCCGCGCCTGCCCTTTATCGACGTGATGAAGGCGACCGACGTGATGGCGCGCAAGCCGTATATCGACTCGACGCGCATGGCCGTGGCCGGCGGCAGCTACGGGGGATACCTGGTGTCGTGGATCGGGGGACATACCGACCGCTACGCGGCCATCATCAATCACGCGGGCGTCTACAACCTGATGGCGCAGTTCGGTTCCGACGTCACGCAGCACCGCGACATCAGTTACGGCGGCACGCCGTGGGAGGGACGCGACAACGTGCTGCGCTGGAGTCCCTCGCAGTACGCGGCCGATTACGTCACTCCCACGCTGGTCATGCACGGCGAGAAGGATTACCGCGTGCCCTACGGACAGGCGCTGGAAGTGTACGGCATGCTCAAGGCCAAGGGCGTACCGGCGAAACTCGTCATTTACCCGGACGAAAACCACTGGATACTCTCCGCCCAGAATTCCATTCACTGGTACGGACAGTTCCACGACTGGCTGCAGCGCTGGATCGGCAGTGGCGGGAAGTAGCGCAATGCAGGAGACGCGGGACGCAATGCAGGAGCGGCTCGACCGCCGCATCGCACGGTTGCGGCGGCTGAGCACACGCTTTGTACAGGCGCGCGTCGTGCTCTTCGTCGCCTTCCTCGGGGGGTTCGGACTCCCGCTGTCCCCGCCCCTGGTGGCAGCCGTGCTCACCGCGGTGGCCGTCGCCTTTTTCCTCGTCGCCGCGCGCCACAGGCGCACCGACGCCGGCATTGCCCGCCTCCGCGAATGGAAGCGTATACGGCGTGCACAGCAGGCACGACGGACGCTCGACTGGGAACACCTGCCGCCCGCCTGTATCGCGCGCGCGGAGGAGGAACATCCCTTCGCGAACGATATCGGACTGTTCGGCGACGCGGGACTGCATCGCCTTATCGACCTTTCCGTTTCCCGACGCGGCAGCCGCCTGCTCGGCGACTGGCTGGCGGATTCCGCGCCGGCGCGGGAGGACGTTCTCGCACGACAGCGGCTGGTGGCGGGACTGGCGCCGCTGATGCATTTCCGCGAACATATGCAGCTCGAATACGCGATGGTGTCGGGCGAACGCCTCGACGGCGACGCCTTCCTCTCCTGGCTGCACGCGGCCGCCCTGCCGGCGGCCATTCGCTGGGTGCTGCCCGTAACGCTGCTGCTGGCCGCCGCGAACGCGCTGCTCTTCCTGCTATGGGGTTACGGCGTGACCGGCCCCTGGTTCGTGCTTTCCTTCTTCATCTACGGCGCGGTGTATTTCAGCAACGGACGCGTGCGCGAAAGCTTCATCGAAACCGCCGTGCAACTCGACGCAGAACTGGGACGACTGAAAACGGTGTTCCGTTTCATCGAACACTATCCCGTGCGGCACAATCCCGCGCTCGAGGAATTGACCGCCGTCTTTCACGCACCCGAACAGCGTCCCTCGCGACATATCCGTCGCATCCTGCGCGATGTGATCGCCGCGGGACTCAGCATGAATCCCGTGATGATGCTCGTGCTCAACCTCGCGCTGCCCTGGGATTTCATCTTCGCATCGCGCCTCGAGCGCAAACGCCGCGCGATGGAACGACTTCTGCCCGCCTGGCTCGACGCCCTGCAGCGCCTCGAGGCCCTGCAGTCCCTCGCCAACCTCGCGGCCATCAACCCGGAATACACCTTTCCCACATTGCTGCAGGACGGCGGGGACAACCCGGTGCTCGCGGCCGAGGCCATGGGCCATCCGCTCATCCCGCTCGAAAAACGCGTGACGAACGATTTCCGCGTCGACCGCGTCGGCACGCTGTACCTGGTGACCGGATCGAACATGTCGGGCAAGAGTACCTTCCTGCGTACCGTGGGCATCAACTTCGCCCTGGCCTGGGCGGGCGGTCCCGTGTCCGCGCATCATTTTTCCTTCCGCCTCTTCCGCCTCTACACCTGCATACAGATCAGCGACTCGCTGCGCGAAGGCGTCTCCTATTTCTATGCCGAGGTGCGTCGCCTGCGACGGCTGCTCGAACGGCTGGATGCGGTGCAGAACGACACGTCCGGGGAGGACACGTCCGGGGACAACGCGACCGGAGACGGTACGGCAGGAGACGACACGCCGCTGTTTTTCCTCATCGACGAGATTTTCAAGGGCACCAACAATATTGAACGGCACGTGGGCGGGGAAGCCTATCTCCGTGCGCTCGCCGCCCGCCGCGGCACGGGCATACTCTCGACGCATGACATCGAGCTGACCGCGCTCGAAGGCACGGTACCAGGACTGGTGAACCTGCATTTCCGCGAGCACGTGCGCGACGAGCGCATGGAGTTCGATTACCGGCTGCGTCCCGGCCCCTGTCCCACCACCAACGCCCTGGTCATCATGCGCCTCGAGGGACTGCCGGTGCCGGAGCAGGACGGGGAAGCCGCGGAAAGGGAAAACCGGAAGCGCTGAAATTTCTTCTCGCCGGCTGCTGGTCGCGGCGCATTACGCAGGAGCATCGGCTCGTGTACCGCGTGTCGGAAGACCGCATCGATTTCCTCCAGGCGCGCTACCATTACTGAGCGAACGCATCGGCGGGACACGCGCAGGGAGGCGGCGGTCCGGGCATTTGCATTCATCGGTCCGAGTTCATATAATAGACTCCAACTGCAATCCAGACCGAGGACAGAATGGACACAACCCTGCGGCGCGATGCGGGATCGGGCATCGTCGAATATCCGCACACCGAATCACTCAGTGAACGCTTCCGGCGCGTGCGCGCCTTCACCCTGCAGCTCTGCGAAACCCTCGAAACCGAGGATTACGTCGTGCAGTCCATGCCCGACGTGAGTCCCACCAAGTGGCATCTCGCCCACACAAGCTGGTTTTTCGAGGCCTTTCTTCTCGATGTCCATGCTCCGGGCTATCGCTCGCCGCACCCGCAGTATTCCTATCTCTTCAACAGCTATTACGTGCAGATCGGCGAACGCTTCCACCGCCCCCACCGGGGACTGCTCTCGCGTCCGACAGTACGGGACGTTTATGCCTACCGCGCGCATGTGGACGCGGCGGTGCTGGAGCTGCTTTCCGATGCGGACGCGGACATGCTTCGCACGGTCGCGCCTGTCATTATTCTCGGACTCAACCACGAGCAGCAACATCAGGAGCTGCTGCTCACCGACATCAAGCACGTGCTTTCGATCAATCCCCTCCACCCGCTCTACCGACCCTTGCCAGAAGTGGCCAGGGCAGGGGAGGACGAAGCCGACGAAAACGCCGCCGACGGAAGCACCGCCGACGGAAGCGCCGCCGACGGAAGCGCCGCCGGCAGAAGTAATGCCGAAGCCGCGCCACTGCGATGGCGTGCGTTCGGGGCGGGACTGCGGGAGATCGGTTACGCGGGCGACGGTTTCTGTTATGACAACGAGGGTCCCCGCCACCTGCGCTACGTGCAGGGCTTTTCGCTGGCCACGCGTCCGGTGACCTGTGGCGAATACCTGGGTTTTATCGAGGACGGCGGCTACCGTCGCACCGAGCTCTGGCTGTCCGACGGCGCCGCGACCGTGGAGGCCGAGGACTGGCAGGCACCGTTGTACTGGGAGCGGGTCGACGATCGCTGGCATCATTTCACCCTGCACGGTTTCGTGCCCGTGGACATGGACGCGCCGGTGACGCATGTCAGTCTCTACGAGGCCGACGCCTACGCGCGCTGGACGGGTGCGCGCCTGCCGGGAGAGGAGGAGTGGGAAATCGCCGCCGCGGAGGCGTCGCTGGAAGGACAGTGCGTCGACGACGGTGTGCTGCATCCCCGCACGCTGTCCGGGGACGGCACGCAGCTGCAGCAGATGTTCGGAGGCGTGTGGGAGTGGACGCGCAGCGCGTACGCGCCCTATCCCGGCTACGAGCCGCCACCGGGCGCGGTGGGCGAGTACAACGGCAAGTTCATGTCCAGCCAGGTCGTGTTGCGCGGTGGGTCGGT
>JAVVFP010000575.1:0-2319 GCA_032250495.1 Bacteroidota bacterium
GACAATGCCGATTCCTCGCTCTGTCAGGCCGTGGTCACCATTCCCGCCATCGACGCCCCGAAGCTGTCGCCGCGATGCCATGTCCCCGATTCACTCGTGTACGATGCGCAGCTCGACAGCTATGTGCCGAATCCCTTCACTGTCAAGTTGACCTGCGTCAACAACGGCCAGCTGCCAGCGACGAATGTGCTGGGGACGCTCGTCCTGCCACCGGATATGGAACTGATCAATCCGGCCGAGCCGCTGACGAAAAATTTCAATCCCTCGACCCTGCGCCCCTGGGCGATCGGCGATCCCACCCCGGAGCTGAGCTGGCAGGTGCGGTATACACAACGCGCGCATGCCCCGGTCTGTCCCGAATTCGTGTTTCTGGTGACGGGTGAGAGCACGAAGGGCGTTTCCCTCGACACCGTGCGCGTCTCCTGCTGCGTGCCCGTGAAGCCGGTGCTCCCGCAGTGGGCCTGCGCACTGGAAATCCCGGATTCCCTCGGACTTAACGTTTCCGGCACGGCGGTGGAGCCGAATCCCTTCACCGTGCGCTACACGATCACGAACAGCGGGCAGCGCGCGGGCATCATACGCAGGGTGCGCTTCCCGCTGCCGCTGCAGGATGGCGTTTCCCTTCTCCCCAGTTCGCCGATGGGACTCGACGACAGCGTCGACGTGACTATCGGTCCGAACGCGACGGCCAGCTTCGAATGGCTGGTGAGCGTCCGCGATCGCATCACCCGGCGGGACCTGCAGCTGCAGGTCACGGCCTGGGACGACGCCGGGGATCCGATTCCCTGCGCCGATAACCTCCCCATCGCCGCCGTGCGGCAGCAGCTGACCTGCGGCGGCATCGACCTGCCGAAGGAAATCTGTGCGGAGGGAGCGACGTTCTTTGTCACTGTGACACTGCGGAACAGCGGAAGCGTCAACATCAACAGTCCTGAAGTCCTGCTCGAATGGACGGACGTGAACGGCACACCGTATGTGGCCTTCGACCCTGCCTGGCCGGACAGTATGAATCCGAAATCACGGGGCGTGATATTCCCGGGACAGGAGCTGGAGTTCCGCTGGTTCTTCCGGACCATAGCACGGAACACCGGCAGCGCCCCGGTGCAGGTGCACTATTCGGTGCGCTTCGGCGGGGACGGCATTCCCGCGCAGGACGGGGGACCGAACTGCGTGGGCACGGTCACCATACTGCCGTCGCAGCTGCACCCGATCGACGTCATCGGCTCGCTGACGCCCTGTGAGGGGGACACCGTCGTGCTCGATGCCGGGGGGGGATACATGGCATACCGCTGGAGCGAGGGCGGGAGTGCGCTCGGGGATACGCTGCGCCATCTTGCGGTGACACAGAGCGGGGAATACCTGGTGCGTCGCGCGATGACCACGGCACCGTACTGTGCAGTGTTTTCCGATACCGTGCGCGTCACTTTCAATCCCCGTCCCGCCACTCCGCTGATCACGCGCAACGGCAACACGCTGACCGCGTCCGCCGCGTCGTCGTGGCAGTGGCTGCGTGAGGGCAACGCCATTCCGGGGGCGACCGCACAGAGTTACGCGGTGACGCAGGACGGCTCCTATTCCGTGGTCGTCACCAACACGCATGGCTGCAGCGCGATGTCCGACACCATGCACGTCACCGTGCTCTCGGCGGACGTGCCGCCCGATCCCCGGCTGCGCATCGCGGTGTTCCCCAATCCCGCCCGGGACGTGTTCACCGTCAGTATCGACGGCGCCCGCACGCAGCAGCTGTCTCTCCGCGTGACCGACATGCTGGGCAGGGAAGTGCTGCATCGGGATATCGCACACGAAGGCAGCCGGCAGCGGCTGCGCGTCGATCTTTCGGGACGCGCCGCGGGTGTGTACTTCCTGCATGTCGATGGCGCGGATGGGCGTGAAACGCGGCTTCTCCTGCTGCAGCGAGAATAGCATTACATGGGAAGGAGGACGCGAGGTCATTGTGCACGATGCACCGAAGCGTCGCGCCGTCGTCCCTGCCGCTGTCCACCCTGCGGCGGACGGCGGCTTTTTTTCGCCGCGTCGAGCAAGCGCATCCCGGGGCTGACATTGTATGCCCGTTGCCCTATATTAAGGCTTTCGGTCACGCACAGGACGTCAGCTATCACGATGAGGTATTCCATGCGAAACGATTACGGGCCGTCTGCTGTCCGTTCCGTCCTGCTTGTCGCAATTCTCCTCGCGCTCACCTCCGCACCGCAAATCCTGCTCGCGCAGGACACAGCGGACGAGGGACCGCCGTACTACGACAAGGTGGTGCGTCTCCGCGACGGCAGCGTCATCCGCGACGTAGAGGTGACCTGGGAG
>JAVVFP010000025.1:0-13440 GCA_032250495.1 Bacteroidota bacterium
ACCCGGGACGCCGTCGCGCCCTGCATCGGGGCGGACGAGTTCACTTTCTCGGCGATGAGTTATGACTGGAGCACATGTTCGCACACCTATAGCACGCCCGCACGATCCGGCGCAGAGAAGCAGGAGATTCTCCGCATCGCAGTCGACGTCAACGGCCTGACCTCTCCCCTCACCGCGACCGGTTTCACCTTTACGACGGCAGGAACGACCGCCACGTCGGATATCACGGCCGCACGTCTCTACTACACGGGACTCGATGCGGAATTCAGCACAGATAATCCCGTCGGAAGTGTCAGCGCACCTGCCGCGACGTTTACCATTGCCGGGAGCCAGGCGCTGCAGGGTCCCGGTACGACATATTTCTGGCTGGCATACGATGTGGCGTCCGCGGCGGCCGAGGGCAATCAGCTCGACGCAGGACTGACGGGCATCACCATCGACGGGAACACCTACACTCCGCTCCTGTCGGAACCACCAGGCAGCAGATCCATTGTGAATCCCATGATCGGTGCGTACACGATCGATGCCGCCGGCAGCGGGAACCGGAACTACACGGACTTCACATCCGCGATTGCAGACCTCGTCGTGCGCAGCGTTGACGGTGCGGTCTCATTCTCCGTTGCGGCGGACACATATTCCGAGCAGCTGGTCATTCCCCCGATCCCAGGTGCCAGTGCGGTCAACACCATCACCTTCGACGGCGGTGCGGGAAACGCATCGACGCGGGTGCTGCGCTACGACGTGAACACGAATTATGGAAGTGTGGTGAAACTCGACGGGGCGGACCATGTTACCTTCCGCGATATCACGATACAGTCCGTCGGCAGCAACTACGGGTATTGCATGCATTTCACCAACGGAGCGGATTACAATACCGTCATCGACTGCGTGCTGGACCTTCCCGTCAACACCACGCAAGCGCAGCACATCGGTATCTGCGGGAGTGGTGAGAGATACTCCGACAACGGTGACTGGGGGAATCACAACCTGATTCAGGGCAACCTGATACGCAACGCGTACTACGGTGTTAACTGGAGAGGGGAGAGCTTCGAAACGCTTACGACCAACTTTGACAACCGCTTCGTGGACAACACGATTGAGGACTTCTATTACTATGGCATATACCAGAATTATTCAAGTGCACTCGTGCTCGATGGGAACACGCTCAAACAGCGTACATCCGGCACGTACTACGCTACAGGCGGTTACGGCATCTATCTTTCGTTCGCCAACGAGGGTCCGCTCATTGCACGGAACACTGTCCTGTGCAATCACAGTCCATTCCGTTTGTATAATCTGAATTATGCCATGACAGCCAGCGCGACGCGTGCGCGCGTATGCAATAACATGTGTGTCGGGACGGGAAGCGGACCCATGTACGGATTGTATGTCGCCCAGGCCGACCAGACGGACATCGTCTTCAACTCGGTGCATCTGAACGAATCTCCGTACTACCTATATGGTATGTATCTCAGCTTTTCGACGAACACCAGCGGAAACGTGCGTGTAATGAACAACACCGTCGCGCACAGCGGCATCGGATCGATCCGATTCGTCCACGTACCGGTATCTTCTCCTCTGACGGTATTTGACAACAACATGTACTGGCGGCACACACCCGGCATTGAGAGTTGGTACTGGAACGGAGTGGAGTATCCTTCCCTGGCCGCCCTGCAGACCGCTATCACGGGCCAGCATCAGCATTCCCTCATGGGGGATCCGGAGTTCGTGAGTGATACGGACCTGCACAGTGCCTCCGTGGCGGGATACCGTGCAGGCGTGTCTGTCGCGTCCGTGACCGACGACATCGACGGGGAAAGTCGCCATGCGCCGCCCTGTATCGGTGCGGACGAGTACGTGTTCTGTGACATTGTCTGTCCCGAAGACATCGTCGCGGCAAACGACCCCGGTGTATGCGGCGCAGCAGTAAGCTTCACGCCGACGATAACGCAGGGCTGCGGTACGGTGACAAGCACACCACCCTCGGGCAGCTTCTTCCCGGTCGGGAGTACCACGGTGACCTGTGTGACCGACGCCGGTCCCCAGTGCAGTTTCACCGTCACCGTGCGGGATGCGGAAGCTCCGGTGATCACGCCGTCTCTGCCGATCAGTCTCTGGCCGGTCGATCACGGGTACGAAACCATCACGCTCAGCCAGATGATAGCAGCGCTCACTGATAACTGTGACGTCCTGCTCGTCACTGACGTCCGCATCGTTGCCGCCACCAGTGACGAGGCAGAAACCGGCGGTGGTTCCGGCAATACGCTCGATGATATCGTCATAGCGAACGACTGTCGCAGCGTGGATCTGCGCCGCGAGCGTGAGGGCACGGGGGATGGCCGTGTCTACACCATCCATCTTGCCGTCACTGATGCCGCGAACAATGCCGGCAGCGCCGTCTTCAAGGTCCATGTGCCGCACAACGTCAGCAGCGCTGCCGTGGAAGGAAGCGTGCAGTACAGCGTGAGCGGTCCCTGCGGCGCACCCAAGCAGCGTAGCGGCGATCTCATGCCTGACGGGTTTGCACTGGAGCAGAATTATCCGAATCCGTTCAATCCGTCCACGACAATACGTTTCACCATTCCCCGGGATGCCGACGTCACGCTGCGCGTCTACGACATGTTCGGACGATGTGTCGCCGTCCTGGCAGAAGGATGGTACACGGCAGGCAGCTATCACATGCAGTTTGAGGGAAGCAGGCTTCCGAGCGGAAACTACGTATGTCGTCTGGAAGCCGGGGGACAGCTGCTCCACCGCAGCATGCTTCTGGCCAAGTAGTCCTCTCCGTGACAATCGCAATCCTCAGCGATTGATGAACCCTGAAAGCCCTGCCCTCCGGCGGGGCTTTCAATTGATCGAACCCCGATGAGGACTTGCTATTCAGGCATGTGCAGCATACTTTGACATTATGAATATATTTTCATAATGAGGTGAGCATGCCGAGACCGCCGCGCAGCAGACGCGTACAGGGACCACCGCGATTTGTCAGTTTCAAACCTGCCGGGATACCCCGCAGTCAGCTTGCGCAGCTTTGCCTGCGCGTTGATGAGTTCGAGGCGCTGCGGCTGGCCGATTACGAGGGGTTGGACCAGGAAGACGCCGCACGCGAGATGGATATTTCACCGGCGACCTTTTCCCGGCTGATCGCATCCGCCCGTTTTTCGCTCATCCGTGCCATCGTCGAAGGCAAGGCGCTCGAGATCGATGGCGGCAAGGTCGATTACGTGCACACGCTGCATCGATGCGGCGACTGCGGCGACGAGGCGCTGGTGAAGATGCAGGCGTCACGTACCGGTGCGCGTGCCGACGGACGCTGCTGCCGCCAGTGCGGATCGGGCAGGGTGGAAGACCTGGTTGAGGTGATGAAAAAGCACGAAGAATCACCATAAGAGCAACCCGACGCGTGGGTTCATAAAAGCTATCACAAGTAAAAAAAAATGGAGAACGCACATGGAAACGAACGAGATTCGCATGCCGCTGCTGGGAGATCCTTTTCCCGAGCTTCAGGTACAGACCACGCATGGACCGATGAATATTCCCGGTGATATGAAGGGATCATGGTTCGTGCTCTTCAGTCATCCGGCGGACTTCACACCGGTGTGCACGACGGAGTTCGTGGCATTCCAGAAGCGCGTCGATCAGTTCGACGAACTGGGCTGCAAACTGATCGGGATGTCCGTCGACCAGGTGTTTTCGCATATCAAGTGGGTGGAATGGATCAAGGACGTCCTTGATATCGAGATCACCTATCCCATCGTCGCCGCGAACGACAGCATCGCCATGAAGCTCGGCATGCTGCATCCGGGCAAGGGTTCGAATACCGTCCGTGCCGTGTTCATCGGTGATCCCGAGGGCAAGATCCGGCTGATCCTTTACTACCCGCAGGAGATCGGACGGAACATGGACGAAGTCGTGCGCGTCGTACGTGCGCTGCAGATTTCCGACAGGCAGGGCGCCGTGCCCGCGGGCTGGCCCGAGAACGAACTCATCGGTGACCGCATCATCGTACCGCCGGCGACGAATGAGAAGGACGCGAAGGAACGCTCCGGGAAGTACGAATGCTACGACTGGTGGTTCTGCCACAAGCCACTCGAGAAATGATGCGTGATGCCATTCGCACACGTGCTGTCACACGCAAAAAGGAAAACCCCGCCATCGGCGGGGTTTTCCTTTGCGTGCGTCCGCGGGTGCGCGGGTTATTTCATCAGCACCATATTGCGTGTCTGACTGAAGACGCGGTTGCTCCCTGTCTCGGTGGCGAGCAGGGTATAGGAGTAGATCCCCGAACCCAGTCCATCAGCGTCGAAGGTGACTTCGTAGCTGCCCGCGGAGTGTTCGGAGCCGCTGACCAGCACTGCGACTTCGCGTCCGAGCGCGTTGAACACGCGCAGGGTGACCGTCGACGCAGAGGGGATGTCGTAGCGAATGGTGGTCGTGGGATTGAAGGGATTCGGATAGTTCTGCGACAGCTGGTAGTCCTGCGGCAGACTTCCGACCGGCAGGCTGCGCTTCTCCATGCTGAACGGCACGAACACGGTCGCATCTGCCGACGTCGTGTTGCCGGCTCCGTCCGTCGCCGTGTAGGTGACGGTATACACGCGGCCGCTTCCGAGACCGGAGCGTTCGGCGCGGAGACGGAAGTCGAGGTCGGGTGTTGCGAGCGAGGCGTTCTGTATGTCATTGGGGAAGTCGCCGTCACCGAGTCCGTTGTCCGCTTCGTTGCTGACGATGGAGGTGAGCACGTAGCTTTCCCCGGGACAGTTGTCTGTCGTGGTGACAGTGGCGTTGATGCGCCGCATCATGTGATTCGGCGGCCAGAGCGTATCGGGATCCACGGAGACTGCGATGGTCGGGGGTTCGACGTCGTTGACTGTCACCGTGAAGTTGCAGCTTTCCGTGTTGCCTGCTGCATCGGTGGCCGTGCAGGTGACGACGGTCACGCCGACGGGGAAGGCGGTGCCGGAGGGAGGCGAACACGCATAGGTGACGCCGGGACAGTTGTCGGAAACTGTCGCGGAGAAGTTCACCACCGCGCTGCATTCTCCCGGGTCATTCCCCACGACGATGGGATCGGGACAGGTGATGGACGGCTTCTGCGTGTCGTTGACGGTGACGGTGAAGGAACAGTCGTCACCCGAGGCAGTGGATACCTGTACCGTGGTCGTCCCAACCGGGAAGAAGGCACCCGAGGCCGGCGTTGCCGTTACCGTCCCGCAGGTCGCGCCCGCGACAGGTGCGGGATAGGTGACGTATGCGCCGCAGAGATCCGCGTCGTTCGACACGGTGATATCGGCCGGACAGGTCAGGACGCAGGGTTCGAGTGCCTGTATCGCGGCGAGGATGCTCGGCCGGGGACCGATGTTCTCGCTCGCGGGATTGGTACCCGACTGCTGCGGGGAACCGGTCGCCATCAGCAGCGTCCGCATCGCGGCGGGAGTCACCGTCGCTCCGGCGTTCAGCTCTTCATGGATGCTTTCGACCAGGGCGACCGCGCCAGTCACGATCGGGGAGGCGCTCGACGTTCCGCTGAACGAGCTCGTATACCAGAGGTTCTTTCCCTCGGCCGAGTAATGTCCCCCGTACCCCGTCGTCATCACACCGGAACCGTAACCCTGCAGGTTGACGCGGCTCCCGTAATTGGAAAAACCGAGGCGCGAGCGGTCCGTGGTCGAGCCGGTCGGGGGTGCGCCGGCGCCGACGATGATCGCTCCTGAGTTGATGGAGCCGTCGAAGGGATGGTGTCCTCCATTCCCGCTGCTGTATTCCGAACCGTCGAGGTCCTGGCTCCCGTTGCCCGCCGCCTCGACGACATGAATGCCGTTGCCGACTGCCGTGACGATGGCGTCGTACACGGACTTCTGCCATTCGGAGGGTACGAGGCCGAACTGCGAGGTGTTGTCGATGTAATTCGGTCCACGGGTCTGCTGCTCAATCAGCATGACGTCGCCGGCGGAGAGGCTGGACATGGCATTGGTGATGGCCGCTGCCAGGTTGTAGCCGGTGTCCCAGCTGACCGGGGCCACGAACAGCTGTGCGTCATGTGCGCTTCCTGTCGTTCCCCAGCCGTTGTCGATGCTGCCGTACTCACCGAGCACTGCCGTTCCGTGATCGTCCGAGCTGAAGGGATCATCGGCTGTGCGTCCGGCAGGAATGAGCGTCGTGACCGACGGCAGGTCCTGATGGTCCAGGTTCCAGGAGTATTCGAAATCGCAGATGCGCACGTTCGCGCCTGTCCCACCCGGCACTGTCCAGGCATAGGAATTCGCATCGATACCGTCGGTCGCCGCCTCGAGGTAGTCCTGCTGACCCTCGAAATCCCCGGGCACCGGCATGGGCGCCGGAAGCGGGACCGGACGCGCGATCTCCACGTCGGGCAGTTCGTTGAGCATGTCAATCCATTCCTCCGCAGATTTCTCCTCAGGGACGTTCAGGATGTAATAACTGTTCATGTCTGCGACCTCCTTGCCGAGGTTGCGCTGCGCGTTTCCGCGTTTCTTGTCCATTTCCTCCTCCGGAACGGCGATCATGCGGTGCCAGCGTCCCCCTTCGCTGATGATGCGTGCAAGCGTGGCGCGGGAGTTCCCGCTGCGCAGCCGCCGCTGCGGGCGCTCAACGAGGACGCCGGCAGGGGTGACGTTGAAGCGCAAGCCGTCCTGAAATTTTACCTCGATGCGGGAGGCGTCGTCCCAGGCGCCCAGCCTGGTATGTTGCGGTTTCTCAGCGAGTTTCCTCGGTTTCAGCTCCTTGCCCTTGCGCTCCTGGGCGCTCGCTGCCCCCATCAGTGGAATGAGCATCAGCGCAGCGAGCAGAATGCCGCAGATACGTGTGTATGTGGACGAGTACTGGTTCATGGAACCTCCGTCAATCTATGTGAAAAAATATTGTTTTTTTCCGCTCATATCCTCAGGCGTATGGATAGGGAGCGGAAGTCAGCATGACGCATCCCGACCACATCGATAGCGGAGCGGATATGCGTCGTGAGGGCTGGAAGCACCTGCAGCCGTGAACGCGGTCGCAGGTGATCGATGCACATCAAAGAATAGTTCGATTAAGTTGCGTGAAAAACGTACGAAACAGGCCGACCAATGTCAACTGTTTTTTTTTTCTGAGGAAGCAGCGCGCTGGGCGAACGCAGCCGATGACGAGCTTCTGCGGGATTACCTGGAAACGCCGATCGAACTGGTCCTGATGGCGACCACGGATTTTTTCATCGCACAGGAAGATCACAGCGGCCGGACGGAAGCGAATTTCATCGTCGAGTGGGGGGGGGCCGAACAACCGGTGTTCGAAGCGGTGATCGAGGCGATCATGCTCGGCGTGCATGGAGTGCAGGCGTTCAGCCGGCAAAGAAAATCCCCAGGAACAGGCTGTTCCGGGGGATCCTTTGTGGACGCAGTGGGATTTGAACCTACGACCTCTCGCGTGTGAGGCGAGCGCTCTGGACCAACTGAGCTATGCGTCCATACAGACTTCAAATATAGACGGACCGGGGAAAAATATCAAGAGTTCAGCGCACGCAGGAGCAGATATTTCCGAATTTTCAGAAATATCTCCACCTCAGGCCAGGGAGATGCGCCTTGCCCGCGAAGGGAAGGGAATGACCTGAATTATTTCTCACCGGTGGAAAGGAATTGCGCCGCAGCAAGCGGAATAATTCTTCCGTGCATCAGCGCCGCGCGCTTGCATTATGAACATATGTGCATTATATTGCCTGCGTGAGTAATGAACGTATGTGCATAAAGGATAGAGATGCCAAGACCACGGAGCAAACGACGCATTTACGGACCGCCACGGTTCAGCCACTTCAAGCCGGTCGGTGTGCCGCGCAGGCTGCTGGAGTCGGTGACGCTGACGGTGGACGAGTACGAGGCGATACGGCTGGCGGATTACGAGGGACTCGAACAGCAGCCGGCATCGGAGCGTATGGACATCTCCCGCTCAACTTTTTCCCGTCTGGTCGATGCCGCGCGACGCAAGCTCGCGGAGAGCGTCGTCGAGGGAAAGGAGCTGCGTATCGAGGGGGGCGAGGTGGACCTCGAGCATACGTTGCGTCGCTGTCGCGACTGCGGGGATGAACAGCTGCAGCGCGCCGTCGAAACCGTGGGAGACCGCGAGGCGGCTACGTCCTGTGACGCCTGCGGTTCCGTGAACGTGGAGGACCTGGCCCGCGCGGTGCTGGGACCCGGATACGGCCGTCGCCACACGCACGGCAGGAGGCAGGGAAAGTCATGACGATCGCGGTGGCCAGCGGCAAAGGCGGTGCGGGCAAGACGATGATCGCGACGGCGCTCACGGCACTGCTCGCGGAGCGAGGAGCGGTGACGCTGCTCGACTGCGACGTGGAGGAACCGAACGCACATCTCTTTTTCGACCTGCCGCTGCAGGCCAGCGAAACGGTCTGGAGCATGGTCCCCGTGTTCGACGAGCGGCGCTGCACGCACTGCGGCGTCTGTCAGCGCGTCTGCGCCTTCCACGCGCTGCTCTGTCTGAAGGATACCATGATGCTGTTTCCCGAACTCTGCAAGGGCTGCCGCGGTTGCGTGCTGCTCTGTCCGGAGGCCGCGGCCATGGACGGTCACCGCGCGGTCGGCATTGTCGAAACGCGGCAGGAAGCGGGTCTCTGCCTGTTTACCGGCCGACTGCACGTGGGTGATACCGCCGCACCGGCAGTCATCCGTGAGGTGAAAAAATGCCGGACGCGCGATGAAGAGACCCGCATCCTGGACGCACCTCCGGGAACGGCCTGCGCGGCAGTCGAGTCGGTGCGCGCTGCCGATTACACTATCCTTGTCGCCGAAGCGACGCCCTTCGGTCTGCATGACGCCGAGGCCCTGGCTGCAGTGCTGCGCGACCTGCAGCAGCCGTTCGGTGTGGTCATCAACAAGTCCATGGAAGGTGACCACACGGTGCGGGACTACTGCGCACGGCAGGGAATTCCCGTGATCGGTGAAATACCCCTTCGTGAAGATATGGCGCATACCTGTGCCCGTGGCGCGGTCCTGCCTGTGGCGCTGCCGGACAGCCGCAGGTTCTTCGACCACATCCTCTCGGCGCTGCCGCTGGAGAAGGAGATGGCGGCATGAAGGAAATCGTTGTCATAAGCGGAAAGGGCGGCACGGGAAAAACCACTGTCACGGCCGCGCTCGCACAGCTGGCGGGAGCGGATGCCGTCGTCGCGGATTGTGACGTGGATGCGGCGAATCTTCACCTGCTGCTCCGACCCGCGATACGGACCGGGGAACGCTTTTTCGGTGGCGCCCAGCCGATGTTCGACGCGCGGCAGTGCACGCTGTGCGGACTCTGCGAAAGCGCCTGCGCATGGAATGCGCTGCATATCGAAAACGGGCAGTACGCGGTAGACATGGCAGCTTGCGAGGGCTGTGGTGTCTGCGCACATATTTGTCCCGGGGGATTCATCACGATGACGCCACGGCTCACAGGGCACTGGTATACCTCCCGCAGCCGCTTTGACCAATCCATGGTGCAAGCACGCCTGGGTACGGGCCAGGAGAACTCCGGGAAACTGGTGACGAAGGTCAAGACGGAAGCAGTGGCCTGTGCAGATCGGTGCAACGCAGGCTGGGTGCTCATCGATGGTCCCCCGGGACTCGGTCGTCCCACGATCGCCGCCATCAGCGGCGTATCCACCGTGCTGCTGGTCACGGAAGCATCCCGTGCGGGATTGCATGATCTCGGACGCGTGCTCACGCTCATCGCGCACTTTTCCCTTCCCGCGCTCTGCGTGATCAACAAGTCCGACTGCGACACGCGGACACGGGATGACATCCGCAACCTGTGCCAGGAACAGGGCGTTCCTGTGCTCACGGAATTTCCCTTCTCCCCGCTCTTTCCCATGTCCCTGCACGAAGGATGCACGCTGCTGGAGATGGGAGATCCGGAAACGACGGAACGCGTGGAAAACATCTGGAACGCACTGACCGCAAAGGAGATCTACGCATGATCATCGCCATATCCTCGACGGAAAGAAACTGGACGGACATGCTCGACGATCGCTTCGGCCGCGCCCGCGGCTTTGTGCTCGTCGACGCGGAACACGAAAACACGAGCTGGCTCGATAACACGGACAACGGTGCCGCCGCGCACGGCGCGGGTACGGCGACGGTACAGATGCTGATCGACGCCGGCGTCGAATGCGTCATCGCGGGCCGTGTCGGCCCCAAAGCGTCGGATGCGCTCAGCGCGGCCGGTATCCCCGTCGTCCTCGTCGACGCGGGCCTCACTGTCGCGCAGGCGTGGAAACAATATCAGAAACAAATGCTCAGCTGAAAGAAGAAAGGAGGCTTGTCATGCCAGGAATGGACAGAACAGGACCGGAAGGCAGAGGTCCGCTGTCGGGACGGCGCATGGGACGCTGTGCCGGAGATGCGGATGATCGCGGCGTGGACCAGGAACGCAATACAGGGACGGGGTACGGACAGGGACTTGCTCGCCGTCGCGGACGTGGTGCGGGATACGGGGGCGCCGCAGGAAGTGGACGGGGACGTGGAAGAAGGTCGGGAGGCAGGGGACGCGGACGCGCGGATTAGTGCTCCCGCGCATCGCGCTTTGATTGGGGTGATGAAAGACGAGGTCCTGTCCCGCAGCACGGAACAGGACCTCGTCGCATACACGGGTGCTTGCTGCGTCCGTCAGAAGGGCAGATCGTCGTCCTTCTGCTCGCCGCTCGCCGGGGGAGCTTCGCCACCGCCGCCGCCGCCGGGACCCTGGCCGCCAGAACCCTGACCGCCGGAACCCTGGCCGCCGTTTCCGCCCTTCGAGTCGAGGAACATGAAATCATTGACCACGATTTCGGTGGTGTAGCGCTTGTTTCCCTCCTTGTCGTCCCAGCTGCGCGTCTGCAGCTTTCCTTCGACGTACACCTTCGATCCTTTTTTAAGGTACTCGCCGAACAGTTCTGCCAGCTTGCGCCAGGCCACGCAGCGATGCCATTCGGTGCGCTCGACCAGGTTGCCGTTCTGGTCCTTGTACGATTCGTTGGTGGCGAGACTGAAGCTGGCAACGGGAATGTTGCTTTCGGTGTAACGCAGTTCGGGATCTCCGCCGAGATTGCCGATGAGCATTACCTTGTTCAGACCGTAGGACATAGTACTTCCTCCAAAATTGGTTCCCCAAAAAAACAGTTAGTTGTTGGGGAAAAGTATACAGGACTGTTTTGTCAAGATCAAGAGAAAAGGAACGGTATATGCCGCGTCGCGGAATGGACCGGACTCACCGGCCAGGACCATCTCCGCACGGGTGACGCTGTGCCGGTGATCTCCGCGGGCGGAGAACAAATGCAGGGCATCGGGCGTGATGACCAGTACACGTCCGTCGCTCGCAGTGATACCTTCGGCGTCGGCGAACAGACCGCTTCCGAAATGAAACAGAAAATTTCCGAACAAATCAAACGCGGCCACACGGCCGGACTCCAGTACGTACAGGTAGCGGCTGTCGTCCGTCGCAATGGCCACGGGATCGGTCAGCCGTCCCTCGCCGGCTTCGATGCCACCGAACACGCGTTCCACATTGCGAAATCCGGAGAGCGCGAGCACGCGATTGTTCTCGCCGTCAAGCACGAACAGCTGCTCGAGCGACGAGTTCGCCACGTCCAGCGGATAACCGAACCTGCCGTCCCCGGTGATATCGTCGCCCCGCAGCGCGGCCATGAAACGCAGTCCCCGGTCATAACGTGCAACGCGGTCGTTGCCGTAATCCGCCACGTACACCGCCAGGCCGAGACGCGCATCGATGCCCGAGGGACGGTCGAACTGCGTGTCTTCCCAGCCGGCACCGCCTACTTCCGCAGCGAGCTTTCCGCGCATGTCGAATTTCCGCACCGTCGCATCACCTTTGTCGACAATATATACATGACCGAACTGGTCGACCGACAGGGCCGTCGCATCGGTGAAATTCCCGAAACGATACTCCTCGATCATCGGCCGCGGCGCAGTGGCCGCCGATTCCTGGGGACGTGCGTCCACCGGGAGCAGCAGCAGTACGGAAAGGGAAAGAAGCATGCGCATGCTTCCCCCTATTGCGTTTTGAAGATGTCGACGATGGGACTGCGGAAGAGCAGGGGGAGATCGAGTGAGGAATTCATGCGTATCGCCAGTCGTGCACGGGGACTGCGCTCGGTGTCAATCGGTTGCAGTCCGTAATCGGGCGAACGGAAGGTGATTTCCACGGTGGATTTCGCGGGAATGGTCACCTTGCGTACGCGCTGATCCGCGACCAGTACCACGGCGGGGAAGCGTCGCAGGGCGCGCGCATCCGGCGCGTTCGTGATGATCATTTCCGGATCACTGAGTGTGACGTCGCTTTCGCTGGCGTTGGTGACGCTCAGCCGCAGCACCGCGTTGCTCGACGGCTTCGAGCCGGGCATGAAATCATTCCACACCTGCGTTTCCGCGGGAGCGATGGTGAGGTAGTCGTAGAGTGTGGGAGTGCCCGCGCAGGCGCTCATCCCGAGGACGAGCGCCGCGGCGAGCAGGAAATTACTTGGTCGTAACCGTGACAGGCATGCTTTTGACATCGGTGCGGTATCCGTCTGTTGTCTGGAATGCGAGTCCCACAATCACCTGCGGGTGCTGCTTGGTATCGAATGCCTTGAGTCCGAGCGGCATCACAACCGGAATATCGCGCGTCTCCTTCGGCAGCAGGCGCACGGTGGAAATCGATCCGTAGGAGTCGGGAATGATCGGACGGAAGCGCAGGAGCGCTTCGTTGGTGGCAGAGCTGATCAGCTCACCCTCGAGGAAACCCACGTTCATCTGCTTTTCCGTCCGGTTGACCAGGCGCACGGTGATGTTGGCCGTGATCTGGCGCTCGGCGCCGACTTTCTCTGTGGTGATGGTGATGTCGCCGTAGGAAATGGCGAGCGAATCGGTGATTGCGTCCGAAGAACAACCGGCCAGCAGTATCGCCAGCATCGCGAAAACGGAAACAAAACGGATTTTCATAGAAACTCACGCATTATGAGATTGAAAAGGATTGCTACTGCAAACGAAAATGTACAGGAATGGAAATGTAAACACGCACCGGCTTTTCCCGCTGCAGTCCCGGTGTGAAACGGAGGCTGCGGATCGCATCGACTGCCGCTTCGTCACAGCCGCCGCCGATACTTTTCAGTATCTCAGTCTTTTCGACGCGGCCGTTTTTGTCGAGCAGTACACGGACGACGACTGTACCCTCGATTCCCGCGCGTTTTGCGATTGGCGGATAGGTGAGTGCCTTTGTCAGCGCTTCGGTGCCACCGATGATGGTCGGATAGGTCTCCACTGCTTCAAAAATGAGATCCTCGGCACTCGCATCCGCCTCGTCCCGATCCGGCAGCGGAGGCGGGGGTGGAGTGGAATCGTTGAAATCCGGCTCGGAGTCGAAATCCGGCATGATGTCCGTGGCATCCGGCGCCTCGACGGGGATCGGCGGACGCGGAGGAGG
>JAVVFP010000576.1:0-2312 GCA_032250495.1 Bacteroidota bacterium
TCCGTCGCAGGAAGCATCGGCCTGCTCATCGAGCATCAGCGTCGCCTGCACGGCACGACGCGGCTGCGGGCGTCGACGATCAAGGGACTCATCCTGCACACCGCCGACGAGGCGGGTCCGGCTCCCGGACCGGACTACATGCACGGCTGGGGCCTGATGAATACCGGGGCCGCGGCGAAACTCATGCAGGAGGACGCCGACGGCAGTACCTCATCCCTCATACGGGAGGAGGCGCTGCAGCAGGACGAGGTGATGGACTTCCAGGTGTACAGTCCGGGACGCGGTCCGATGAAAGTCACGATTTGCTGGACGGATCCGGCCGGACCGGTACAGTCCGGACAGGTGGATCCGACCGAACGCGTGCTGGTCAACGACCTGGATCTGCGCATCGTCGATCCCTTCAACGCGGCACATCTGCCGTGGGTGCTCGATGCGTCGAATCCGCAGGCCGATGCCGTCCGCGGCGACAATATCGCCGACAACGTCGAGCAGGTGTTCATCGCCTCCCCGGCCGAGGGCTTTTACACGGTGCGTATCACGCACAAGGGCAGCCTGCAGGGACAGCAGCAGATCGTCTCCATCATCGCCAGCGTCAGCAATGCGCCGGCGCTGATGTCGCCGCCGAGCGGACTGACAGAGCTCTCCCTCACTCCCGCGCTGCAATGGTCGCCTGCCCGCGGCGCAACCGGCTACGACGTGCAGGTGGCACGCACGCCGGAATTCAAGAGCCCGGTCATCGACGCGACGGGTATCGTCGATGCCTGGTACACGCCCGGGGGACTGCAGCGGCTGGAGAACTATTACTGGCGCGTGCGCGCCCGCGATGCGCAGGGGACGAGCGACTGGTCGGACATCTGGCGCCTTGAAACCGGCAGCATGCCGTCCCGCGCGGGACACGCGCTGTATTTCGACGGCTTCGACGACGCGGCCGTGCTTCCGCATCGCGCGGCATTCGACGCCATTGAACAGCAGGACGCCGTGACCGTCGAAGCGTGGATCAACATCCGGAGCTGGCAGGACGGCCGCTTCCCGGTGCTCGAGAAATACGACGCGGCGTCCGATCGCGGTTGGTCCCTTCAACTGCGCAGCAACGGCCGCATCGAGTTCACGGGCACTTCGGCGGTCAGCTGCAACTTCAGTCCTCAGCTGGACACCTGGTATCACATCGCCGTCAGCTACGCCCGCGCAGAAGGGAAAATCCGTTTCTTCGTCGACGGCGCGCGCCGCTGCGAAGTGAATTACGCCGACGCACTGCTTGCGACCGGGGACGGCGCGCTGCATATCGGCGCGAGTCCTTCGCAGGCGGACAATTACGCCCACGGCGTGCTCGACGAAGTGCGCGTATGGGTCGGCGCCCGCAGCGAGGCGGAAATCAACGCGCAGATGTTTTCGGCGCTCAGCGGGACGGAAAACGGTCTCGCCGCCGTGCTGCACTGCGACGACGGCAGGGGCCTGACCGCCGCCGCGGCACCGGGAACGGGGGAAGCCGCGCTGCGTCAGGGTCCCGCCTGGCTCGTCTCCTCGGTACCCATGACCGAACCGCCCGTGCCGGTGCTGCTGTATCCCGGACAGAACAGCGCGAATATTCCCGTACAGCCGCAGCTGCGCTGGATGGCCGCCACCTCGGCGATGCATTACCGCGTGCAGATTTCCGCCGCGGCGGACTTCAGCAGCATTCTTTTCGATCGCCGCGACGTGACCGCGACGGAAATCGCGGGGCCGACGCTGCAGGCCGAGACCGAGTACTGGTGGCGGGCCAACGCCGAGAATCCCGTCGGCAGCAGCGACTGGTCCGTCCCGCATCGCTTCACCACCGCCGTCGCTCCGCCCCCGGCACCGAAACTCGTTTCCCCGCGCGACGCCACCGCCGACCTGTCCCTGCAGGTCACCCTGCTCTGGGAGGCACCGGCGCGGGCGCAGCGCTACCATGTGCAGGTATCCGCGGATTCGCTTTTCGAGCGGAGTTTCGTCCTCGACCGCGCGGAACTGATCTCCCCCACGGCCGAGGTGAAGGACCTCGGGAATTACGAGCAGTATTACTGGCGCGTGCGCGCGAGCAACTTCGGCGGCAGCAGCGGCTGGTCGGAAACCTGGCGCTTCACCACGCTGCCGGCGGAGCCCGAGGCGCCGCTGCTCATCGCGCCCGCCGCGGAGGAACGCGGGCTGTCCCTCGCCCCGCAGTTCACCTGGGAGAGCGTGGCCAGCGCGACCACGTACGCGATGCAGCTCGCCGAGGACAGCGCGTTCACGTCGCTGCTGCTGGACGTGCAGAAAATTCCCTTCACGCGCTATGCCGCGTCGAACCTGCAGCA
>JAVVFP010000577.1:0-2311 GCA_032250495.1 Bacteroidota bacterium
GTGGGAAAAATACCTCGTCCTCATCCTGCCATTTCTCGTGATTCGTATGCTGCTTCCAAAACCAGTGGTCGCTGCGTGAATGCAGGGATATTTGCATTCACTCCATTCAACGTTTTTCTTTAGCTTTCAGAGATGCGCCGGTCACGGCGAGAAGAGTCGAGTATTTGTCAGAATTCAGCAGCAGGTAGGATATGGAACTTCCGAATACACAATATGAACGCAGTCCGCGACGCAGTGTGATGCTTATTTTTGCCCTGTGTGTCGTCGTGGCGCAGCCGCTCACCTTCACGGATCTGCACGCCCAGGTCAAATCACCGTTTCCCTGGCTTCCCACGAACTTCGATACCACTGTCAACGGCAATTACCGCGGTGCGCGCATCACCTCGCGCGCGCAGGTGGATTCGATGCGCAGCAAATACGGCATCACCACGATCATCAACCTTGCAAAGGACGCGCTTCCGAAGAGGGGACCGAGCGAGATCGCGTGGTCGAAGGAACTCGGCATCGAATACGTGTCCGTCTATCTCGGGTCTTCGCCGCCTTCCGAAAAGGACTGGCAGAAAATTCGTGATCTGCTGTCGAAGGGAGGCGTCTACCTGCACTGCGCCCACGGCGCGGATCGCACGGGCGCCGTCATCGCGAAATACCGCATCGAGGTGGAGGGCGTCGCACCCTGCGATGCGTATCGCGAAGCGCGGCGATTCGGATTCAAACCCTGGCTGAAAAAACTCCGCGCCTGGATAGGGTGTGAAAAGGGGTCGGAAAACAAGTAAGAGCAGCCCTCTACCGCAACAGCAGCAGTTTGCACTGTGCCGTACCGGCGGCGGAATGCAGGACGGCGAAGTAGACTCCGGCGGTCAGTCTCGCCGGTGTCCAGCGTATGCTGTGCGTTCCTGCGCGGAGGCGTCCCTCCCGCAGCACATCCACCCGCGCACCGAGCTGATTGTACACCGCGATCTGCACGGATGCAGCGCGGGGCAGATTCACCTCGAGCAGGGCCGTGGTGCGGACGGGATTCCCGAGCGCCACAATCGACGGCCGTGACGGGAGTGCAGGCGCGTCGGCCGCATGCACCGTGCCGTAATCGAAGGGCTCGTCGACGAGATGGTACTTCTCTTCATTCTGCCCGTTGTAATCCTGCGTGAGGTAGGGACAGACGAGCGGCGTGCGCTCGACGTCGACGAGATTGATGGGCGACGGTTGTCCGCCGTTCCAGTCGTAGAGCGGGATGCTGGAGGGATTGAACAGCGGACTCAGTCCCCGCTCATGCGCGATATGGAAGAGGCCGAAATTCCCGGGCTCATGTCCCGCGAGCCAGGTGCCGATGATGTCCACGTGAAAGGGGTTCTTCCCGAAGACGAGGATGTTGGACATGATATCCTCCGGCGTGCCGCCTGGGCCCGGTCCGGCATTGAAACCATCGCCGTTATGACCGTAAATCCCCTCGATAACGTTGAGTCCCGTGCGCGTGATGCTGTGGGAGTCGCAGGTGCGCTGCGCCCAGGTCTCCATGCCATAGCCGCCGGTCGCGCCGCGTCCCGGACGATCCCAGCGCGGGATGCCGCGCGCGCAATGCTCCGCGTACAGCGCATCGATGTTCTGCTCGAAGTCCGCCCGGAAATCCGTGCGCACGGAGGCCGGATGGTTTTTCGTCGCATCGACGCCTTCGCAGAAGCGCACGTAGGGACTGATGGCCATGCCCTGCAGGTTCTTCGAACACAGCGTCATCCCCATGCCATGCGTCTTGAACTTCGCGATGTTGAGCAGCCAGCAGTCGTCGTCGTTGTAGGGGGCCACGTAGCCGAGGCGGCGAAAGACCCTGCCGTCCGGCACATCACGCCAGATCACCTCCGTCCCTTCCTCAAGCGTTTCGAGCGTCATCTCGCGCAGCTGACGGCCGGTGGGAAAATCGTGCACGTGCATGCCGAACTGCTGCGCCATCTGTTCGACGAGCACACCGGTCACGTTGTACTCGCCCGCGCAATAACCGTCGCCGAGCCAGTTGCCCTCGCGCGCGAACATGTTTCCGCCGGGGAAACCGCGCGTGGTAATGCCGTCGACCATGCCGTGAAGAAAATCCAGGTCGGTCATAATCCCCATTCCCGCCGGCGTATTCCCCGTTCCGGAGGTGCAGGTCAGGTTCGGCTTGATCGCCAGGGCGTTCGAGAAGGAAATGTCGCCTCCCTCCGCGGGAGTGAACAGTTCCGACGCGAACTCCTTTCCCACCGTTCTTTTCTCCGCCGTGGCGAGCTTGTTCGCAACGGACGTGCGCCGGATGAACACCGCCTGCGGATGCGCTTCGATGAACGCA